>JABEUP010000217.1 GCA_013044365.1 Acidimicrobiaceae bacterium | reverse complement strand
GTACGAAATTTTGTAATCTGAGAATTTGAGAGTTACATGTTCTTCCAATCATTGAATCCAGCCGCGATAACCGTTACCCTATCCTCGTCTCCCATTGATTCGTCGATTACGTACCCGAAGATGATGTTCGCATCCGGATCTGCAGCATTGTGAATTACCTGTGCAGCTTCCTGAACCTCAAACAATCCTAAATCCGAACCTCCGGCAATATTTAATAGAATTCCTCTGGCACCTTCTATCGATGCCTCCAGAAGAGGTGAAGTAATGGCGTTCCGGGCTGCAGTCAGTGCACGGTTTTCACCCGAAGCGGTTCCAATTCCCATGATCGCGCTGCCGGCACTGGACATAATCATTTTGACGTCTGCAAAGTCAGTGTTTATCAAACCGGGAGTAGTGATCAGATCAGTTATTCCCTGAACGCCTTGTAGTAAGATCTCATCCGCGATCTTGAACGCGTTCAACATCGAAGTCTTTTCATTTGCAATAGTTAAAAGGCGGTCATTTGGAATGATGATAAGGGTGTCAACATGCTCTTTAAGTTTGGTTACCCCGTTCTCGGCCTGAAGCGCCCTCCTGCGGCCTTCAAAGGAGAACGGCCTCGTAACCACGCCTATCGATAGGGCTCCCTGGCTTTTAGCCAACTCAGCAATCAATGGCGCCGCTCCGGTACCAGTGCCCCCACCTTCGCCGGCTGTGATAAAGACCATATCAGCACCTTTAAGAGCCTCTACAATTTCCTCACGGTGCTCCTCGGCAGCTAATCGACCCACTTCCGGATCGCTTCCCGCCCCCAATCCTCTGGTAAGACTTCTGCCTATATCCAGTTGCACGTCAGCATCACTCATTAGAAGAGCTTGAGCATCGGTGTTTACCGCAATGAACTCGACACCTTTCAACCCAGCGTCAATCATACGATTTACCGCATTGCAGCCTCCTCCGCCAATGCCCACAACCTTTATTACGGCAATATAATTCTGTGTTTCACCGACCACGAACAGAACCACCTTCCAAATCAAACCAAACGCCCATTGAATATCCGTCTCTGACTACCCTGAAAGGGGCCACCCCGTCCCCTCCAAAAAACTCATTCAGTGTCACCGAACTCATCAGTTCTATAACCTTCCCATCAAAAGCGAAAAGCCCATGAACCTCATTTACCGCACTGAGAACTTAGGAAGAAGTTAGTCCCTCGACTCCTCGGATTTCTACAGAAAAGTCTCAAGAAATACTTGAGGGTTTTCCCATATTTTTCTGCCACCTGGACTGTTGTGTTTTCACTCGCAAACAAAATATCGTAGCTGTGCCAAACGCAGCCCGCATTGATCCCGGATCGCGAGAAAACGGCTAGTGAGGTCTTTTCCAATATCGGCCTTTTTGGTTCTGGATCACGTCAATTGGAATTGGGAATTTACCAGTTGCTTAGTACCGGCTCAAGTGGAGCCCTTACATCCATTGTGGTGTACCCGGCTATCGATGCTTGGGCCAGCAACAACTGAACTGCCCTGATTTTTTGATTCAATTGGTTTGCTGAACCAAACCTTACGGCAACTCCGCTGGCAAGTTCACCATCGATCTCCCCGGAATTCGAAACTGCAAGTTTGGAAAAATTCGCGCCAGCAATTCCCCGTAGGTAATTGGCAACCTTTAGTAATGGCGCAAAGGAGGCTGATACCAAAGAGCCCGGTCGCGTACTTTGGAATTCGCAACCTGTGCCCGTTGTCAATGCCTTCGAAGACGGGATATCGGACATCAGGCAAAGACTAACCAATTTTGCGTTGCTGGATACCTGAAGACCAAGTACTCTTCCAGATGAATCGACGATGAGATCCGACGTCGCATTGTTTGGAATAACTGCCACGGCGGTCCTGTTTTGAATAGTTATATCGAGCGTATTCGGCCAACTCTTACGTACCTTAACCGGTCCATTCCAGGGAAGTTGCTCCATTCTCTGGCCGACCAGTTCTGGATTGACTTGAGTCAGCGGGAACCCAATCTGAATACCGCTCTGAGCAATAAGGGCCGCATTAGAATAGTGTGAACTTCCAGTTATCTGTATTTTCCGAACAGAAAACATTGAGGTTCTAAGCAACGCTCGAACCATGAAGTACCCGCCTATAACAACCAGGACGGCGACGATCAGATACAGTCTCTTTCTCGCCTGCGAACGCGCCACTTTTTTGCGACGCTCCTGGATCCTGGGGTCAATTCGAACCTCGTTACCATCTCTTTTCGTGGCAGTCATAATACCTTACTCACCCCTTAGGTAGAGTGATCGGTCCCTGTCGAATCCGAGCAGCTTGATCTCTGTGCGCAAGCGAATTCCAAGCTCCCGCTCTATGCGCTGTTGTACCAGCCAAATAAGTTCAAATACGTCCTCCGCTGAACCTCCGGGAGAGGACTGAATGAAATTCGCGTGCTTAGTGGATACCTCTGCGCTATTAAATCTGTACCCCTTCAGGCCACCTAATTCGATCAGACGCGCGGCATGATCGTTCTCAGGATTTGCAAACACTGATCCAGCATTTTGTCCGCCAGGTTGATGATCCCTCCGCCATCTGACAATTTGAGATATCAGCCGATTCGATTGCTCCTGATCACGGGCAACCAAGTGAAAACTGGCTGAAGCGACTACGTCCCTCTCGCCTATGTTTGAGGATCGGTAACTTAGGCCAAGCCCACTGCTCGATACCCTTTCCAGCCGGTAACTACCCTCGGAGAATCTATATACAGTTGCTCCTTCTATCCAGGCAGCAGTATCCGAGCCGTGCCCGCCGGCATTCATCTTTACTGCACCGCCGACGGTCCCAGGAATTCCAACGGCCCATTCCATTCCACCGAGACCATTTTTGGCCAATTGCCGGGCGGCCATCGGGAGCGACACGGCTGCACCCAGTGTTGCTCCGTCGGATGACAGGTCAATCCGGCAGAATTCAGAATTGAGGGTTAAAACCACCCCGTCCCAGCCATGGTCGCTTACCAGGGTATTAGACCCGTTGCCAAGAACGTATAGGTGTCCCGGCACAACTGCATCCAGGATTTGGGCAAGACTGGAAACAGTTTGGCAGGCAATCATCGCCAGGCACTTTCCACCAACCCTGTAAGTAGTCTTGGCGCCAAATTCAGCATCGTAAGTGACAGTACAACCCTTTATGTCACTAAGCTGCTTCCGCATTTCGGCGCTGAGGTCGCCAATGCCCTTCACCGGACTGGCTCCTCCGGTATCTCCCCGTACAAAAGTGTCAAGTCTCCGGCACCAAGGGTTAAACATATATCGCCAGGTCTCAGCAGAGACTGCACCAGCGACGCGACCTTGTGTCTCTGGGGAAGGTAGTGGACCTCCTTGTCTGGAAAGTAAGCCTCCACCAGAGCGCTTATCAACTCGCCGGTAACTCCTGGAATGGGCATTTCGCCCGCTGAGTAGACATCGGTAATCACCACCACATCCGCCATTGAAAAACTCTCGGCAAATTCGCGATACAGCGAAGCAACCCGTGAATAGCGGTGAGGCTGGAATATCGCGACTACACGGTCAAATTCCTGCGAAGCAGCCGTCTCCAATACCGCCTCTATCTCTCCGGGCAGATGAGCATAGTCATCGATTAGGGTCGCCCCGTTATAAGTACCCCGATGCTGGAACCTCCGTGCCACTCCGGTGAATTGGGAAAGGGCTTCAACCACGCTCCCTGCATTGGCTCCCAACTGGTCCGCCAAAGCGAGAGCTGCGGTGGCATTGGAAACATTATGTCTGCCTGGCACCGCTAACTCGAGATTCACATCACCCAAGCCTTCGTTAACCACTCTGAAAGTGGTCTTTGATCTGGTGGAAATCACATCTTTAATCAGATAGTCGGCCTTATGGGAGAAACCATAACTGCTTACGCCGGGCAGGTCGAGTAGAAAATTTGCGTCAGGCGAATCAGCGCAAATAATTCTGGGACCCGCAGATTGGGACACAAAATCGCCAAAGGCATTCTTGAGGGCCTCATAACTTCCATAGTAATCCAGATGATCCGGCTCAATATTGGTAACGATTACCCCGTAGCAGCCCAGGTGGAGAAAGGTTCCATCAGATTCATCTGCCTCGATGACCAGCTCAGAACCCTCGTCCCAGAGGGCATTGGTACCAATTTCATTCAGCTCCCCTCCAACAATGAATGAAGGCCTCCGCCCGCTTGTCATAAGCGACAGGGCAAGCATCGAGGTCGTAGTTGTCTTGCCATGTGTGCCGGCAACTCCAATTACAGTCTTGCCCGATATGATCATGGGAAGCAGCTCAGATCTGGTGACAACCGGAATTTGGTGCTCATGCGCCCAAAGCACCTCAGGGTTGGACCTTGCTATCGCAGAGGAGATTGCCACAAGTTCCGCGCCATGGACGTTGCTCTCCGCATGACCAAGAAACAGCTCCACACCATGAGTTCTTAAACGCTCGAATGCCACGGAGGCCTTTAAATCCGAACCGGACACCCGATGACCCTGTTGGGTTAAAACTATTGCGATTGCAGACATGCCAGCTCCACCAATACCAACAATATGCACTCTCTTTGGGGTGAAATCAACAGTCATTTCCGCTCCTCGTTTCCGAAGAAAGCCTGCACCAGCTCGCCAACCCGGGCGGCGCCATCTCCTTTGAATCCTTCAGCCGCACGCTTTGACATTTCCTCCAAGCCCCTGCGATCAGCCATCAAAGCTTCTATTTCTCCGGCCAGTCGCTCCTTCGACAATTCGTGGTCAAAGATTACCCTTGCAGCCCCCTGATCTTCGAGCATCCGTGCATTTTTGGTCTGGTGGTCGCCAGGAGCATTTGGGAGTGGCACCAAGATGGAAGCTTTACCAAAATATCCAAGTTCAGCCACGGTCCCGGATCCGGCGCGAGACACAATGAGGTCACTCGAAGCAAGGGCTCTATACAGCTTGGAATCAAACTCTGCGCAGATATATTTCACCGCCGAATCTGAAGCCACCAGACGGCTGGCCCTGTCTTTAAATTGGGGAAAATCCCTCGAACCAATTACATGATAAATAACAACGTCCAGATCTCCCCTTGACTGCCACCATTCGGCCAAATCAGCAATCGCCTCATTTATGGAGTACGAACCCAATGATCCGCCGAACGCACATACCAGGAAAGATCCTTTAGAAATCGCCCGCTCAGCCCTAAAAGAACTGCTATCGGAGTCGCGGCCGGCCCAGCTCGAAATCTCAGGTCTCAACAGCACGCCGATGATTTCCGCATTTTTGATCCCAGATGATTCAAAAGACACAAGTACCTTTGTCGCAATTTTAGCCGCCAGCCTGTTTGCCAGCCCGGCTACCGCATTGGTCTCGACCACAACAACGGGTATGCGCAATATTTTGGCTGTGACAATCGGCGGAAATGAAAAGTATCCGCCAAATCCAATTAAGACCCTTGGGGGGGATTTCCTGGCCAGAATCAGGAGTTCAATAGTAGCGATGATCAAAAGCCACAGCGCGAACAGGTTTGAGAGCGACAATTTGCGGACAAGACCCCGCACTTGAAGCTGCATCAGCTCGTAACCGTACGGAGTCACTATATCGAGTTCAATAGGACGTGTTGATCCGATAAAACCGACCTCTTCCCTGACTACACCAGTTTTGACTAATGCCTCAGCTACTCCCAAGGCGGGAAGCAGATGTCCGGCAGTTCCTCCGGCGGCCACCCAAACCGTTTTGTTGAATTTCCAACGTGCCATGCCCACTATCTCATCTCTTTCACTTATGCGGGTTCTTCAGGCGATCCGTACCAGTAGTCGACCTTCCTGCCGTCGCGGAAATGATATGCCGCGCAAATTCATAAATATTCACAATCCCCTCGAAAACTCACGTCTTTCCAGTCCCGAGTGCAATCTTCAGCCAGTGCAACATGATCGAACTTTTCCTAACCAGTGAAAGGCTAAACCTTTTAATGCTTTGCAGATTTGCAGTCTCTCTCGTTTGGGAAATACCCTTTGCAACGGAGTTGACCAGTCCCAAAGCAAATAGCTCGACCACCAGCGAGGAACCCCCCGAGGAGATTAGCGGCAATGGAACCCCGGTAACTGGCAACAATCCAATGACAGCGCCAATATTTAGCACCATCTGGGCGGCGATCCAGGACCCGATGCCCACGCATAGCAGGGATCCAAACCTGGAGGTCGTCTTTTGGGAAATTCTGAAAATCGAAAAGATCAACAATGCTAATAAGGCCAAAACTATTAAAGCTCCGATAACCCCAAGTTCCTGGCCTATAACAGAGAATATGAAGTCAGTTTGCGGATTTGGCAAAAAGCCCCATTTCGCCTGGCCGGCCCCAGGACCAGCGCCCGTTACATGACCGGTAGCAAAGGCGACAAGGGACTGGACCTCCTGGTATGCAAAATTAGTTCTGTTCTGCCAAGGGTGGATGAAGGACAGCAGACGGTCTCTGCGGTACGCCTTGGACATTGCCTCGTAAAGCCCGGCCACGGCAATAACGGCCAGCGTCGGCAGCAAATGACGCATACGAACACCAGAGACGAACAGGATCCCTACCGCAGTCGCGCCGACAACCATTGCCGTTCCCATATCTGGCTCAACTAGTACAAGAAAGGCAGCCAAGCCAGTAGCAAGTATCACCGGCTGCAACACTTTTCTCAAGTCGTCGATCTCGCCAGCCCTTGTGGTAGCCACACCCGCTGCAAAAATGGCGATAGCGAGTTTGGTGATTTCCGACGGTTGCACGCG
>JABEUP010000216.1 GCA_013044365.1 Acidimicrobiaceae bacterium | reverse complement strand
GCTGCCAACAGCTTGTCCTTGCGACGGAAAAGATCGAGCATGATCCCCTTTGAACCGCGCATATTGTCCGCGAAATAGTCATAAGGCGCCGGTCCGGTAGCCATCTGCCCCATCGGGAACCCAAGCGCCGCCATCTCCGATTGGAAATCAGATGCACTGTCGAAAGCAATCTGTGCCTCCCGGCCAGCCTTGGCCAACCGTGCGAAGCTGGCCGCCATCTCCTCAGTAAAAAATCTCGTCAGATATACAAGACGCGTGTGCTGCATGGACGCCGGCTGCGGCAAACCTGCCATCGGAGCAAATGCCTCGGCTATCCGGGGCAGATAGCGGGTGAAATAAAACCATCCCGGATCCTCTATGTAGTCGTCGTACTCCTCCGGCTTCATGTACTCTCGATCGATATACTGGTACGAGTAATTCTCGCCTACGCCATGTCCGGGCCAACGCAGCTGTTGATATCCCATCAGCTCCATAGTGGGACCGAGTAGTGTTGCCCTGTGCGGAGCAGCCACTGCATCGGGCTGAAGCTCCAGGACTATCTTCCTGGTAATTTCCGATACCTTGGCGTAGTTGTACATGGCCTCCTTGAAAGTTATGCCGGCGTAGGTGGCATGCCAGAACATTGTGTAATAGATGATTGGAACCCGATCAGGCTGGCGCAGAGCGATTGCATCGTCAATTCGGTTCTGCCGTTCATTAAAGAGCTGTTTGCTACCTTCCGTCTCTTGCGAAAACGCCGTCTCACTCATCTCATCCACCCGCCTCTACCAACACAACTGAACTCAATATCAACAAGATAACTATTTAACTTGGCCATTTCCCCGTAGAATTCGCCCCTCATATCAGGCTGCTATCCATTGTCGGCACAGCGAAACCGCATCCATGGCATTGAGACCGAAGGCATCAGCATTCGTATACGAACGGACCGCCTCATCCACCTGGCCTCCTCCGATCATTATCTTCATCGAGTCACGCAACCCAGCGTCTGTAAGAGCGTCAATCGTCTCTTTCATGGAATCGAATGCAAGGGTCAGAAAGCCGCTTAAAGCCAGTACCGGCGGCTGAAGCTCCCGGACCTTGTCAACGAAATCCGATACTGGAACATCTATGCCCAAATCGACAACGTTATATCCGTTGACCTCAAGCATGAAGACGACAATGTTCTTGCCAATATCATGGAGATCGCCATGAACGGTGCCAATCACCACTGTTCCTAACGTATTTGCCTCTGCTTGAGGTCCACCCAGAAGTAACGGCTTTACGATTGCACTTATCTGCTCAAGCAGGTCACCTGCCAACATCAATTCCGGAAGAAAGTATTCTCCTTCTTCGAAGCGGCGGCCAACAAGATCCATAGCCTCGCGGCAGGCGTCGAGCACCTTTTGAGGATCGCCTGCCTCAGCAACAAACTCGTGGACCAGTTGAAGTGCGGCCTCCTCCTCCATGTCAGCTATTGCGCGAACCAACTCCTCAAGCATGCCTGCCATGCCCCCCCCTCTTTCGTCAAACTCATCATCCAACTGCCCCAGACAGAAGGATTTGACCTCAGGATAGTGACTTGACAGTATACTGTCAAGCTGGATGGCGGAAATATAGTTCGGCTTCGAACTCGCCTGGCACTTCAGCGATCTCCAAGTTGATTGCCCTTGCCAGTAGTAACCCCACGTGGACTCCACGAAACTTTACTGAAATCTATCGCTGATGGAATATCTAAACACAAGACAGTACACTGCTGGTTTGTTACAATTGACAATAGCCAATTTCAGAGGGTAAACCCGTGGACACCTACTCTAACAATCGAGACAACGATAACGACAACGAGCTGACTTCTGCCAATACGAATAATGAACTTGCTGTCTATGACATGCCAGGGCACCTTGTGCGGCGACTTAACCAAATTGCGGTTTCGATCTTTTTAGACGGTACGCGAGCGTTTGGTATCACTCCAGTTCAATTTTCCGCTCTTACCGCAATCGGCAGTGTCCCTGGAATCGACCAAAGGCGGCTTTCAAGAGTTATCGCCTTTGACCGCTCCACCATCGGTGATGTGGTCCAACGACTCGAGAAGCGAGGCCTGGTCATTTCTGAAAAAAGAGCTGCAGACCGGCGCACGAAACACCTTTTTCTCTCTGCTGAGGGAATCGACACGCTTTCTGCAATGCAGGGAGCAGTGTGGAAAACCAATGATGATCTACTCAAGTCACTTTCAGAAGGAGAGAGAACAATCTTCATGTTTCTTCTCAAAAAACTCGTCCACTTGAACAATGAAATGAGTCGAGCGCCACTCGTTCCCGATGATCAGGGACCAGCAATTTTAGTTCAGAAACCACATACCGACGGCAGAGACCCCACGATACCACCTCGTCGGGAGCGCCCAATCCAGAGCCATCACCACTCTTAGAAACACCGGTCAATCGCTTGATATTTCTGGAATGCCTGGTTATCCAAAGCATCCGAAACCATTGGAGCTACCCGGCCGTTTTGAGCGCTTTAGCGTGCCAACAACCATCCCGCAATGGCGCAGCAGATTCTAGATCTGCCAAACCTTCAGCTAAGATCCGGGATTGCCGTCTGACACCGACAGGCCCTGAATTCACAGCTTGCCTTAAAATAAAGGCAGAGAATCAACTATTGCACGCTTCCGCCCAGGCGCACGGTTATCTCCCGAGCGGCCTCAAGAAGCGGCCGGAGAAGAGTGTTGGACAATCTTTTGCGCGAATACTCCGCGCTTGAAACGGCGACGTTGATCGCAGCCACAACTGCGCCTCCACCTTGTCTTATTGGGGCGGCGATTGAGCTAAGTCCAGGAATAGCAGTCTCCTGCTGAATCACATATCCATCTCGACGCGCCGATTCCAGTTGCGGCAATAGCTCGCCCATAGTGCGCACCGCGTTCGGACCCCAACGTCCGCTGAAAGAAGCGTCTGAGATACACCTGTATAGTTCTGCCTCAGTTAAATCGGCAAGGATCACTTTTCCAATCGAACTGAAAACTGCTGGAACTGTGGAACCCACGCGAATTCCTGCAGCCAGCAAACTGTCGCGCCGAGGAACTCTCGCAACAAACAGCACCTGATCGCTGTAGAGAACCCCCAGATTAACCGTCTCACCGGTAGCAGCTGCCAACTCTCGCATTGTCGACCTTGAATTTTGGACAATGTCAAGTCCTTGCACCGCGGCAAAACCAAGCGCGAGAACACTTGTTCCAGGGCGGACCATTGAATCCGGGGTACGCTCCAAATACCCTTCCTCCTCAAGTGTTGCCACCAGCCGAAAAACCGTCGGCATTGGGATCCCGGTAAGATCGACCAGATCTTTGACCCGGAGTGCCGGTCTCTCCGCGCTAAAAAGCGAAAGCAGACGAAGCCCTTTAGCCAAAGCTTCCACCCGATAAGAACGCGCCGGAGCGGCCGGCTCTTCACTTTTATCGGATAAAGGGGATTTAGGCAAACGATTGTTATTCATCATTCCGCTTACTGATCGCCGGGAGCGTGCAAGCGACAGGTGGTAAAAAACATAAATCCTGCGTACCCTGACTTGTCAGATATCTCGGTTGCAGATTCTTAAATTCCATGACCTAAACCAGCTCCAAACATTCCTTATACGAAAAAGCTAATTCAATCGATTAATGCAAAAACCGGCAATTGCCGCATAAAAACGGCTTGGCAAACCTAGCACGCAACTCGGGCAACATTGATAGTGCCTGATCAAAAATATACCCCGCATCCCAAATCAAAGTTCCAATACCGTTTTTCAACTTCGGCACCTTCCGGTAAATTAACCATTATTTCAGCAATCTTCATATTTGCGAGGATATTCCCTTCAGCCCATTCTGAAAAATAACCCAACGCCTACACCCGAAAGATCCGCAGTTGCAGAGCCAGAGTTGAGTAGTATCCGACCAGAGTGCTGAGTTCGAAAATGGCGTCCGCACCCAACAGAGTCGAATACCGCTCAAATTCGTCGTCGGCAAGGTCAGCGTCATTGATCAGACATCTGGAAACTTCAAATGCCGCCTGCTCGGCGGGAGTCTGGCCAACCGGACTGCGTCCTGATCTAATGCCTTCAATTTCTGCGGTGGAAATACCACAGTCAAAGGCAAGTGGCTCGTGTGCCCTTTGCTCAAATTCACAATTCCACTTCGACGCAACCATAAGAATTGAAACTTCGCGAACCCGCGGTGAAAGATTCGCTCCGTAGCGGATCGCCGACCCCAGCGCCTGTAGCGCGAAACCAAGCTTCGGAGCCAAAAGCATTGAATTAAACGGCCCCTCAAGTGCTCCATCATCACCTACGAGCGGGAAACGCTGGCGACCCTGCGATCTTCTTCCTCCGGCAATTTCATCATAAAGAAGCCGCTGCTCCGCAGAAAGCTGTTGAGGCTTATACCTGGTTAAGCGCATTGCAACCTCCAATCAATTAATTGCACAAACCCCAGGTGAAACAAATTCGTTAACCATCTCACCCAAACCGCCGATACGGCTAAGCAGCCTGTCGCCGGGACCTAAATACCTCGGTGGCGTGCGGCGATTTCCATTTCCAGTCGGGGTCCCGGTGAATATAAGATCTCCGGCCATCAATTCGCAAACCACAGATAGTCTTGCCACCAGTTCCGATACAGACCAAATCATATTCGACGTACGATCGCTCTGCATCAGCTCGCCATTGAGCTCGCATTGGACCAGCAAATCATCACGGTTGCCACAATATTTGGCACTAGTAATCCAGGGACCAGTGGGTCCAAAACCGGCAAATGACTTGCCCAAGCTCCACTGCGGAGCCGACCCCGCCAATTGCACATCTCGGGCGGAAAGATCCTGCCCTACCATTAGGCCGGCAACGAATGACCAAGCTTCCCCCTCTTTAATATTACGGCCCGTTCTTCCCAGCACAACGACAAGCTCGGTTTCCCAGTCGAGTTTAGGACTCAAAACCGACACTTGCGAGAAAGGTCCGGTAAGACAACTTGGAAATTTCGTAAATACCTGTGGAAGCCCGCTTGTGTCATAACCAGCTTCAGCAGCATGGTCCCTGTAGTTCAGGCCTATCGCAAATATCTGACGCGGACGAGGAGCAGGCGGACCGAGAAGACGGAAATCGGGCGACCCTGAGATCTGGGGCTCGGCGCCCTGGGCCCAACTCTCAAAACGATCCCAATCCGACAGTAAACCTTGCGGATCATACGGGAAACGGCCGCCGCTCAGCTGTGCGACGTCCGCATAACCCTCGCGCCATAACAATGTCGCCCTCCCAGAAACGTTGGCCAGCTTCGGGATGCCGACTCCTGCCAACTCATGCTCCGATCATGGAATAACCGCCGTCACACATTATGAAGTTTCCAGTCATGTGCGCAGTGTCATCGGTCGCCAGCCAAAGAGCGGCAGCAGCCAATTCTTCCGGAGGGGGGATACGGCCCATGGGAGTCTGTGACAACACTCTCTCACGTCGTCCGTTGTTCCAGTCCTCCCTGGTAACGGTTGATTCGGTCTCCATGAACCCGGGTCCAAAGGCATTCACTCTAACCGTGGGTGCGAATGCGGCAGCGTATGACTTGGTGATTCCAATGATCCCGTATTTTCCAGCCGCATACTGCGGTGCTCTCGGACTTCCCCTCACTACGACGGTGGAAGCAATATTGACGATCGCCCCGCGACCCCGTGCCAACATGCGCTCGCCATTCTCGTGAACCATCAGCATCGTCCCTTTGATATCCACCGCCAGAACCCTGTCAACAACTTCCTCCTTGATGTCGCGCCACGACATCTGGTCGGTTGCGATATCGCCAACGTTGTTTATCAAAACGTCGAGTCCTCCAGTGAATTCCCAAACCTCATTTGTCATTACCTTTATCTCATCCCAACTACGGAGATCGGCTCGAATAATTTTGGTTTGGCGGCCTAATCCCTCGACAAACTCTGCTGTTCTTTTGGCTCCCGCCTCCGAGGTGTTGTAGTGCACTATCACGTTGGCTCCTTCCGCGGCAGCACGCTGCGCGAGGGTAGCCCCAAAACCCGTTCCCGCGCCAGTCACCATTACCCACTTCCCGGCAAAGCGGGGATATGCCGGCTGGGGAAAACTCGCTGGCTTGGATTGATCCTTTGTACTCATATAATCTCCTTTCGAATGCAATTCCCGTACATATCAGGTGTTAAAACTATGCGTCACCTCAAACGAGAGTTCGACCGCCGTCGACGTAAAGCACGTGTCCGGTGACAAAGGAGGCCTGCCGGGAAGCAAGGAATAAAACAGGACCGCTAAGTTCATCTGGACTGCCAAGCCGACCTGCCGGAACCATCTCCGATAAGGCTTCTCTGTGGCCATCCTGATTAAGGTATTCCTGGGTGAGTTCTGTCTCAATATAACCCGGAGCAACAGCATTGACCGTTACCCCAAACGGTGCCCATTCCCTCGCCATTACCCTCATCATTTGATTAATGGCTCCCTTACTGGCCGCATATGGCGCATGTTGAGCATGTGCCAGAAGTCCCGATACTGATGAAATGATCACTATTCGGCCATGGCCTTGGCTGGTCATGATCTTTCCGGCAGCCTGAGAAAGCCAAAATGCGCTGTCAAGATTCACGGTTTGGATTCGGTGCCACTCGTCAGGATCAATTTCAAGCACGGGCTTTCTAATGTTGATCCCAACCGCATGGACCAAAACATCAATTCCGCCAAGAACAGAGTTGGCTTCAGCTACCACATCCCTTACACAATCCGGATCAGTAAGGTCGGCAGGGATACTAATGCAGTCTTGGCCCAGTACCTCCGACAACCCCGTTAAGCGGTCAGGATCGCGATCTGCAATTGCAAGCCGCGCATTAGCCAAATCAAACGCTTTCGCGCATGCGCTGCCCAGTCCTCCAGCTCCAGCGATTAGCACCTTGGCTCCACTCAATCCGAGCCAATCCGTACCATTCTCCATTGCCTTGTCCCCACCCACATATCCCCCTAAAACTGGCTTGAGTTTTACTAAGTAAAAGTGACTTTCAGTGTTACACGCACAGAATAACTTGTCAACTAAAGACGACAATCAGTCATATTTTTTATTTGTAAATAATTCAAGACAAAAGGCAACAAGGTAATACCACTTCTGAACTGGACTTTCGAAAAGTACAAACCAAAAAGACGATGATCTTGTCGTATGGCTGGCACTCCACAGATCAGCCAATAACCGACTTTCACCTACTCAAGACACTCTGATTCTTATTAATTTTTCTTGTTGCTTGACATTGCTTTAACTTAAATGATAGTTTATCCAAATTGTGAAAGTCACTTTTACTTAGTAAAACCGGCCTGGAGGCAAGCATGAAACTAGTGACCTTCGACGCTGGACGAGTAGGGCGGATCGACGGTGATCAAATCGTTGAATTCGCGTGTTCAACCATGCGCGAGTATTTCGAACGAGATGGTTCAGTTGCCGAAACCGGCGCAGTTTTTCCTTTGTCCGGGGTAAAACTGCGAGCACCTATAGTTCCTAAGAAATTCTTTCATACCGCTGGCAACTTCAGGGAGCATCATGAGGATCTGGCGAGGGTCAACTGGTCACACCCGGTCAACAAGGGGATCGTATTCTTCCAAAACGTGGATGCAATTATTGGACCAGATCAGCCAATCATCTATCCCAGCCAGCTCACCAAAGAACTCGACTACGAGCTCGAAATGGCCATAGTAATCGGCAAGAGCGGAAAATTCTTTTCCGCCGATGAGGCGCTGGACCACATCGCCGGCTACATGATTTTCAACGATGTGACCGCGCGCGATATCCAGCGAAAGGAGATGGAATCAGGCGTATTTTCATTCTCCAAAGCAATTGATACATTCTGCCCAATCGGGCCGTGGATCGTCACTGCAGATGAGGTGGGAGACCCTCACGACCTTGAAATGGAACTTCGCGTAAATGGCGACGTGAGACAAAAGTCCAACACCTCAAGGATGTCGGTTTCAATTCCACAGCTGGTGGCGTACCATTCGCCTCAGACCTTCAGTGCCGGGGATCTTCTAACCACCGGAACTATTGCCGGCGTTGCAGCCAGTATGCCCAATCCATTTGATTATTACCTTCGCCCTGGCGATGTGATAGAGGCAGAAATCGAAAAACTTGGAATTTTGCGGTCGCCAGTGATCTCCTGGTTTGATGCCTACGGCAAGGAACCTCCACCGGCAAACTCCTGGATGTAGTTTCATTCGGATCGTCGTTCATGGCAGTTGTACCTGCCAGTGTGTCATGAGCGTCACAAACGTAGTCAGATAATCAGCTGGCAGTAACAATTACTCAACAAGGGGGAAATATCGAAATGAGAATCAAAGCCAAGGGCACTCATCGCATTGCCGGCGCGTCACTATTTGCCACATTGGGATTGGTGGCAGCGGCCTGCGGAAGCTCGTCATCATCAAGTTCAAGTTCAACCACGGCCGCTCCGGCGGTTACTTCGACCACACAGGCAGCGGTATCTCCAGCCACCATCAACGTCGGGGTACTGCCTATAGCAGATGTTGCTCCGCTGTACCTGGGGATCAAAGAGGGCTTTTTTGCAAAGCAAAAGCTGACTGTTGTACCGCATGCCTTGCAGGGTGGAGCCGCCGTTGCAAGCGCAGTAGTTGGAGGTTCTCTTCAATTTGGATTCGGCGCAACTGCCAACCTGATTCTTGCCGTGTCACAGAAATTACCTCTGCAATTCGTCGCTTCAGGAGACTCAGCAGCTGCGACTGCTTCAGCGGCGTGGTCGGCGATCCAAGTAAGCGCTAACAGCGGTATAACCACCATTGCGGATCTTGCTGGCAAAACAATTGCGGCAAACGCGACACAGGGAGAGAACGAGTTAGCACTTGACAGCATCCTTCTCAAAAATGGCGTGAATCCGAAATCGGTACACGTGATTGCAATGCCGTTCCCAAACATGCCGTCAGCCCTCAGCTCCGGACAGGTTCAGGCCGTCACTGAGGTCGAACCATTTGTATCCGCAATAAACGCACATGGAGGCAAAACACTTTCACCTCTATTTGAAGGCATGCAACCGAGCTTGTTGGTGGCAGGATACTTCGCCACAACTGCTGAGATCTCAAGTAATCCGGGACTTGTGAAGCGTTTTGTTACCGCCATGAACGAGTCACTTGACTATGCGTCACAAAACCCCGATGCGGTACGTCAGATCATTCCCACCTATACCACGATTCCTGCCGCAGTTGCATCTAAACTTAAATTGCCAGTCTGGAACTCTACCCTTAACACCTCGGGTATCCAGGGGCAAGAAACCCTTATGAAGCAGCTCGGATGGATGACATCGGACATTCCAGTGAGCCAGCTGGTCTGGTCTGGCGCGACCCAGTGAACTCCAGTCCAACCTCTCATGCCTCTAGAGTGACGGTGTGACAAAAGAAATTACAACGATAGGTCCAGAGGAGCAAAGGAGCAAAACTCTCCTAAAACCAAGCCGCCACAAGCTGGGACTTGTGCGGCCACTGGGTGGAGTGATTGTGGCTTTACTTCTCTGGGAAGTCGTCAGCGTTACTGGCATAGTCAACAAAACCGCCCTACCGACTCCACCTGCCACTCTTATAGCAATTGTCAGAAATTTGGGCGGCTTGGGTTCGGCTGTCCTGGGAACCCTGGAGGCGTGGGCACTGGGAATAGTCATTGCGTCGGTTACGGGAATTGCCGTTGGTACTTTGGTTGGAAGATCGCGGATTGCAGATGCTGCGACTGAAACTTTGGTTCGAATGATGCGGCCGCTTCCATCTTTGGCTTTGATACCTATTGCCATCCTGGTGGCTGGACTGGGCCTCAAAATGACCTCCGGACTGGTATCTTTTGCTGCGTTCTGGCCAATTTTCATTAATACGCGCTCAGGGGTGCGTCAAGTGGATAATCGGTTTCTTGACAGTGCCAATGCGCTTGGCCTGCGTGGTTTTGAGTTGATCCGGAGAGTGGTGATCCCAGCATCAGCACCAATGATCGCAAGCGGAATTCAGGTTGCGATAAGCTTGGCGCTAGTGGTCACGGTATCTGTCGAACTCGTCGGTGGAACGGGTGGGCTGGGCCAGTTCGTTCTTCTAGCGCAGCAGGGTAACGCGACTTCGACTATGTTCGCGGGAGTCATCATTGGCGGAACACTTGGCTGGGCATTAAATACTGCATATCTTGCAGTAATTAACCGCATCATGCCATGGAGAACACAAGGAGATAGGAACTAGTCATGGCTGGGACCAAGTCGCCGCACAAGGGCAGCAACGCCCTGCTCAGAATCTCCTTCGGCTGGGTTGGCCTGGTATTTTTGGCCGTCGTATGGCAGCTGGCTGCGATAGGAATCAATAAAACGATATTTCCGAGTTTCACAACCTCTATCATCGCCGCCCTGCATCTGGCAACCAGTTCAATTCTGCTTTCAGATATATTGCCCTCGATCGAAAGAACCATCCTTGGTTTTTTCATTAGTGCAGTCATCGGCATCTCCGCCGGAGTAATAATTGGTCACTATGAAGTAGCCCGCAAATGGTCTGGCACGGTAGTCGACTTCCTGCGATCATTGCCTACTCCACTTCTGGTTCCGATTGCAGTGGTAATATTCGGCCTAAACGGGCGAATGGTGATCGCCACAATTGTCACGGCGGCAATCTGGCCAATACTCATCAACACCGCAAATGGAACCTCCAGCATCGAATCAACAATGCTCGATACCGCCAAGACCTACGGACTGCGTGGACGAAGTCTATTTTTAAGGGTCGTGCTTCCCGCTGCAAGTCCGCAAATCTTCGCCGGGCTTAGAGTAGCGCTTAGCGTATCGCTGGTTGTGATGGTGGTCGCGGAAATGTTGGGAGGCGGGTCGGGAATTGGGTACTACATCTCAAATGCTCAGCAGTCGTTCAATATCAAGGGCAGCTACGGGGGCGTGATCATACTGGGCGCAATGGGATGGATGTTCGATACCCTGTTTCTGATGCTAGAAGGGCGAATTTTATCGTGGCAGCGAGGAACGGTCGGAGGAATGGCCAATGCTTGATTCGGTACTAACAATCAAACATCTAGAGGTATCAATTAAGAGCCGGGACGGACTGGTAAACGAAGTAACCCGAGACGTTAGCTTGGACCTGGGAAAACATGAATTCGTTAGCGTTGTAGGACCATCCGGCTGCGGTAAAACCACCCTGCTGCGTACTGCTTCTGGACTGCGAATGCCGAGCGGAGGCGAGGTTCTTTTTGAAGGCAAACTGATTACAGATGTTCCCCAGGGCATATCAATTGTGTTTCAGGAGTACAACAAAAGTCTTTTCCCCTGGCTGACCATTGCCAAAAACGTTGCTATGGGAGCGAGAGAGTACTCAAGCGCCGAGCGTGAAAAGCGAGTTGAAGCAGCCCTGGGCCAAGTTGGTCTTAAGGGGTTCGCCACCCGCTACCCATGGGAGCTGTCGGGAGGAATGCAACAGCGTGCGGCGCTGGCACGTGCAATGGTCTCGAACCCTCGCGTTCTAATGATGGACGAGCCTTTCGCATCTGTAGACGCACTTACGCGAAATCACCTGGAAGACGTGGTTCAAAAACTCTGGACTGATTCTAACTTCTCTGCATTAATGGTCACTCACGATGTAGGTGAAGCCGTCTATCTGAGCGACCGAGTTTTCGTTCTATCGGCTCGCCCGTCAACTATTCTGGCAGAAATCAAAGTGGACCTTCCCAGACCGCGATCTCAAATTGAAACACGGAAAATGCTGCGGTTTGTGGAATTACAGGCTGAGGTATTAGAGCGAGTGGAAGAAGCTGGCAGACAATCGGTTGGGATTGAGAATTATGACTGAAATCGACCCGCCTATGAGTTCGCCAATATCGGTACGCGAGGCAACTTTCAATGTCTGGAAACAGTTCGGGATGACCACCATATTCTCAAATCCTGGATCAACTGAAGTTCCCCTGCTAAGGGACCTGCCCAAGGACTTTGACTTCGTCCTGGGACTGCATGAGGCATCAGTTGTTGGGATGGCAACAGGATTTGCTCTATCGACAAGGCATCCAGCCTTGGCGTTGCTGCACACTACCGCAGGCCTCGGAAATGCCGTTGGGGCAATTGCAACGGCACGGGTAAATAAAGCTCCCCTCGTAATTGTGGTAGGACAGCAGGATCGTCGTCACCTGGTCCATCAACCTTTCCTGACCGGCAACCTTGAGGGTCTGGCCGGCAGATACCCTGTATGGTCAGCGGAACCTGCCATTGGCCGTGACGTGCCGAGTCTAATTGTACGGGCCTGGTACGAAGCCAGAGCACAAAAGGGCCCCGCCATAGTTATCGTTCCGATGGATGACTGGGAGCAAGAGGCAAGCCCTCATGGCATTGCGGCGCCATCAAAGATCGAGGTATCTATTGCCGGTTCTTCTGCAGGCCTGGCAGAGTTGGCAGAGATGATCCAGACCAGTCTAAATCCAGCCATGGTTGTTGGCGCTGACGCTGACTCGCAAGAGATTTGGGAAGTGCTTATACAGTTGGCCGAAAAATTGGACTGTCCCGTATGGCAAGAACCCTTTGGGGCCAGGGCTGGCTTTCCTCAGGATCACCCGCTCTTCCAAGGTCATCTGCCAAGTGGCAGAGCTCGTCTTCGCGCCACCTTGGCTGGTCACGATCTGATTCTTGTGGTAGGTGCTCCGGCATTTCGTCAGTACCCTTACGAAACCGGTTCCTTTGTAGAGGATGGAACCAAAATCGCGATAATTTCGGACAATACAGAAGTGGCAACTTCTAGCTCAGCTCAGTTGGCCGTCATCGGACCAATTGCCGACATTTGCCTGGGTCTTTCGGATCGCGTGGATAAACGTACCGGCCCAAATGAAAAACCAAACCGCATTGCTCCCCCGACAGGGGAAAATCTGCGAGCCGGACACGTCTTCGAAGCAATCGCAGACCGCATATCACCCGATGCGCTCATTATCGAAGAAAGCCCTTCCAGCCGATCGGAACTTCAGACCCGTCTCCCAGCACGCCGTCCTTTTGGCTTTTTGAGTGCTGCCATGGGTGGACTCGGATTCGCAATGCCTGCGGCAGTTGGAGTGCGCTTGGGAAATCCTGGGCGGTCAGTGGTTGCAATTGTTGGCGATGGATCATCGATGTACTCATTTCAGGCGCTATGGAGCGCTGTTCAGTATCGCGTTGGAGTTCTATTTGTGATAATGGATAATGGCGGTTACGCCATCATGGATAGACTCGCCGAACACTACGGATACTCTGCGGCAGTATGGCCATCTTTTAACTCAATTGACATATGTAAACTCGCTGAGAGTTTTGGTTGTACTGCACATAAGGTGACCAGCCATCAAGAACTCGATGAAATCCTCGATAAGATTATTCCACAGCTGGAGAGTCTCGATCACCCGATACTGCTTGATGTAATTGTCGAATGCGACCCAATATTTGTGCCTTGACTTTGACGGCCCGGCGAAAATTGTTACGGCTAACGACGTTTCGCCACGACGTCAATTATCAAACTCTTGCAAGGTCATGACCGTTATCTAACCAGGTGCTGACTGGACAAACAATGAAAAACTTACGTGCTGCAGCGAGAAACTTTTACCGCCCGGATACGACATCCAAAATATCAATGGGTCGGTCCTCAAAAGATATGCAAGACATCAAACGGTAGAACATGCAAAGACATCCGAAGTGCCAGACCTTGTTATGGACAGATATGCGGCGAACTCCGGCATTTGAACAGAGGGAAGAGACTGAGGCCATTTGCACCAACTTCCCAAAACAATTGGTAATTTTTCCCGCGCCACACGAAAGGAGTTAAGGTGACTTTAACCGAGGGTTTGCCCATCTGGGAACCTCAACAACGCCCGCCAAGAGATTCAGAACTCGATCGCTTTATCGACTACCTGAATTTGTCTTGTGGACTCAATTTTGACAACTATGCCGATCTTTGGAAATTCTCCGTCACCGAGATAGAAGCATTCTGGGATCATTGCTGGAGGTACTTCAACATTGTGGGAACCCGGCCTCCAAGTCTCGCCGAAGCCCGACTGCCAATACCCACCGAAACCTACCCGCTGGTTCTAACCAACCATGAAATGCCTGGCTTTCGATTCTTCCCGGGTTCCATGATCAACTTTGCAGAAAATGTGTTTCGGAGTTTTCAAGGTAACGCCAGCGTTATAGCCACCTCGGAGACTCGGCCTGGAACCAGGGTAATCCCGGCCGCTCTGCTTTGGGATGAAGTTTCCAGAATCGCGGATGGTCTCCGCGGCATTGGGGTATCCAAAGGAGACAGAGTCGTAGGGTACCTGCCAAATATTGAGGAAGCACTTATAGCTTTTCTAGCAGCATCATCCGTAGGTGCTATTTGGTCCTGCTGTGCGCCAGACTTCGGGCCTAGTGCGGTAATAGACCGTTTTGGACAGATAAAGCCGAAGGTCCTTTTTACGGTTGATGGATACGTCTACTCGGGAAAACCACAATCACGCAAGAATGTCGTAGAAGAGGTGACCTCGAAAATCCCATCCATCGAAGTGGTAGTGCTTATTAATTACATGGGAACAGCCGACACCATCGAAATCGATCCTTCACTTGGACGAGATTGGGAGGTGTTCGGACGGAAAGATCAGCCCCTGTATTTTGAGCGCGTGGAATTTTCGGATCCACTTTGGATTTTGTATTCGTCCGGCACCACTGGATTACCAAAGCCGATCGTCCATGGCCACGGAGGAATTACCTTGGAATTGCTCAAAGAAATGACTTTTCAGCTGGATTTACATGCCGGATCACGATTTTTCTGGTTTACCACTACCGGCTGGATGATGTGGAATTTCCTTGTTGGTGGAATGTTAGTCGGCTCCGACATCGTGTTATTTGACGGTAATCCGGGCTATCCCAACCTTTTCACCTTGTGGAAATTGGCTGATGAGTTGGAAATTACCGCATTTGGAACCTCGGCACCCTACATTGCCAGTTGCATCAAAGCAGAGATCGGACTAAAACAGTTTAATTTCCCAAAGTTAAAAATGATCGGCTCAACTGGAGCGCCGCTTTCACTGGATGGCTTTGAGTGGCTGCACGATGAGCTTGGCCCGAAAGTCCAAATTATTTCTGCCAGCGGAGGTACTGACGTTTGTACCGCTTTTCTCGCCAGTTCTCCAATAAGTCCCACTTACGCTGGAAAACTATCTGCAAGGGCTCTTGGCGCGGCGGTTGAATCCTATTCGTCTGAAGGCCAGAGCCAATACGGAGATGTAGGAGAGTTGGTCATAACGGAGCCGATGCCATCGATGCCAGTCTTCTTGTGGGGCGACTCCGACGGAACCCGCATCCGTTCGTCATATTTCGATACTTTCTCCGGGGTTTGGAGCCATGGCGACTGGATCCGGATAGATCCGGACGGCTCATCAGTAATATTTGGCCGTTCCGATTCAACCTTGAACCGTGGCGGGGTTCGAATGGGCACAGCCGAGTTCTACCGGATAATTGAAGGATTCGAAGAAGTCGCCGATTCACTGATAGTTGATACGTCTATTCTCAACAGGGAGGGTGAGCTAATCGCATTCCTGGTTCTAAAAAGCGGAGCGAAACTTAGCGATGGACTAACTACCCGGATAAGTACTGAGATTAGAAGCAGACTTTCACCCAGACACGTTCCAAACAGGTGGATTGCGATTACGGAAATACCTCGGACGCTAAATGGCAAAAAGTTAGAAATACCGGTACGTAGGATCCTTCTCGGAGAATCGTTGGACAGTGTTATTTCTCTGGGAGCAATGGCCAATCCCGAATCGCTCAATATGATCAAAACCTCAATAATCAACGACGACCAGCCAAGGGTTTAATAAGGACTACTGATCGGTTGAGGGAAATACCCGCACAATCTAGACTCGCCGGACAAATTAACGAAAGTCATACCTAGATCATCAGATATTGTTTTGATCCACCATCGGTTTTTACCAACTCATCATCCGGCCGAAGCAAATGCTTGCTAACGCGTATCGCCGTCTTTGCCCTCTGTGCGAAATATAGCTGCAGCAGTCACCGAAGACATCAGCATCAGTACGCCCGCAACTATCAGTGCGATGGTAAGCCCGTTATGAAAGGACTCATAAGCCGCATTGATCACCTTAAGCACTAACGGTCCGTAGGCTTTTTCAAATTGGTCTATTCCGCCTGAACCACCAGTCGGCATACCTCCGGTTTCCACGGCAGAAATCACAATATGGCGAAAATTGGCAGGTATGCCAAGTAATTTCAACCGATGGCTGAGGTTACTTGTTAATTCACCGTTGAGAAGTGAGCCAAGAACCGACACGCTCACAATGACCCCAAGGGCACGGGCGGTGTTGGTCATCGCCGCGGCCATGCCGGAGTGTTTAGCGGGCACGACTGACAACGCCACAGATGTTGCCGGAACCACAGAAATACCAAAACCCAGTCCGGCCAGAGTAAGCGACCCAGTGAGAATCAAAACGTGGACAGCTCCATTCAATGCGGTGTCGGCCGCTAGGACCCCGGCTCCTGCCGCGGCCGCTCCTATAGTAATCGGCATCCTAGGACCGCTTTTGGAAACCCAGCGACCGGCTGACAAAGACGCGATCACCATACCCGCAGTCATAGGCAGAAAAATCAGAGCCACGCGATAACCCGAATACCCTTCAATCAATTGAAGGTAGAGAGCAGTGAAAAAAAAGACGGCAACAATTGCGAAATATACCGAAAACGTGGTGGTCAGCGATACCAGAAAACGTGGAATTTTCAGGTACCGCATATCGAGGAGAGGATCAGATGCTGTCAACTCCGCACGTACAAAGCCGAAGGCGCCAACGATCCCGATAATGAACAAAATGAGTACGACCGGCGACAAATAACCCTGGCTCTCACCTTCAATAACTCCAATAACCAATAGAGCAAGCGACAATGCGCCAGTCACAGCGCCTCTAATATCAGGTACGCCAGACCCTGCTTCGAAGCTCTCTGGAAGAGTCCTAATGGTTAGCAAGGTCACAACCAAACCAGCCGCAACGTTAAACCAAAATAGGACTCTAAAGCCACCCAGGCCGACCAGAACCCCACCGACAACCGGACCAGTTGCAATTGCCAAACCGGCGATAGCTGCCCACACCCCTAATGCTCTTGCTCGCTGGGATTCCTCGGGATAGATCTGGCGTAACATTGAAAGTGTTCCCGGCTCTGAGGCCGCCGCGCCAAGCCCCATAACTCCCCGTCCAATGATTAACATTGCCGGGTCAATTGCCAGCGCAGATACCATAGATCCCAGAACAAAGACGCCCATTCCGGCAACCATGATTCGACGGCGACCCAATCGGTCACCAAGTTTGCCAAAGGTCAACATTAAAGCAGCAAAGACCAGCGCGTACCCGCCGACGACCCATTGAAGCTCTGCAATCCCGGCATGTAATACCGCCTGCACGCTAGCTAGAGCAACTGCGACAATGGTCGTGTCCAAGAATGTCAGGAACAGAACTAAGGATAATACAGCCAGGGAGCGGCTGGATTTTTGGCTAACTGTCACAACTCTGTCCTAATCAGAATGTTATCCAAAATTTCCGCACATCCACTAACCGGCACTCGATCCGGTTGTGCTTGAACAGGCGGAAACGCTTTGACCCTCGAGGGCTAGGAGAGCACAGAAACTAGAGTCTCCGACCAGCCATTGGCCGCCGACTTTGACAGCAGTACCCGTCTGATTCTCCAATGCCGGAGTTCCCCCAAGATTGATTGAATAGGTGACTGTTGCGCTGGTCGGTGAATTTATAACGACATTGCTGACCGTGGCTGAGGAGGTTGTAGAGATCGCCAATCCTGTTGCCTCATTTATTATTTGGGAAAACTGCTGTCCATTCTGGAGCAACTTGATCTTATCGGCAGCCGACGTTTTCCCTGAAAAGAATCCGGTCCATGCCTGTTTGACTAACAAGGTATCATTAGCCTTTGAACTGGCCGAACTACTACTCCCGCATGCGGCGAGTCCTGTTGCCAAACACAGCAACGCAGAGATGCCCATGCTCGCACCGCGCAATAGATGATTGTCCATGGCAAACCCCCCAAGCAATTACTTATCCGTTAGGAAATATATTTGGATGATACAACTAATATCTCGTCCAAATGATTAATCTGGAAATTCCAGACAGAACCGCACTTTAAACCACCTTAAAGTGACACCTCCAGCTCGCCAAACATAACAACCTCGACAGTCCGCTGCTGCTTGAATGACTAAGATTCCCGGTTGGGCCGGCGGTCTGGGCGTCACTGACATTAAGCGGCTAACTGCTTCCACCGGAAATATAAATCTGAGATAGATCCATGGGCTCGCAAACAAGGAAATATCCGATTGGCGTTTGGCAAAAAACTCTCGCAGCAAAGGTACGAAACTGATGGATACCACGGAGCTTGATACCTCCTACCAACAACCGAAACCAAATCTAACCGGGGCTTGGCGAATAGTATACGTAAGGGGAATCCGCAGTTTCACGCAATCTTTTCTTAATATTGTTACTCCCCTTTATCTTCTCAGCAAGGGCGTATCCGCAGCTGAACTTGGAGTATTTTTTACCCTTTCATTTTTAATTGGTGCGCTAATGTCTATACCAGTTGGCGTATTTGCCGATCGTTGGGGACGCAAGCCCTTCCTGGTTGCCTTTACCGTTTTGATGCTTATCTGGGGAGCTGTCTTTACCTTTACGAACTACTTGCCACTCATGATCATCATCAGTGTAATTTCTGGAATTGGACGTGGCGGGGGTGGAATGGGAGGTGGCCAAGCCGGGCCATTCGCACCGGCCGAACAAGCACTTCTTGCCGATCTTGCTCCAGAATCCGAGCGGCGGAAGGTCTTCTCGTGGAATGGCGTAACCTCATCCCTCATGGCCGCCGCGGGAGCGGCTCTGGTAGTACTTCCAGTTCTGCTCGAGAGATACTACCTTTTTTT
>JABEUP010000029.1 GCA_013044365.1 Acidimicrobiaceae bacterium | reverse complement strand
TTGAGTGTCGAAAATCAACCCCCTATGTTATTCTCGGGTGACCATCTTTTCAGGGGTTCCATCGGCCGAACCGACCTTCCTGGCGGATCATATACACAATTAATGGAGTCAATGTCGACGAAGATAATTCCTCTCGCCGATGAAACCGTGGTTCTCCCAGGTCACGGTGATCCCACTACCATAGGTCGAGAGAAGAAAACGAATCAGTTTCTCCAAGCAATCCTGTGATTGGAATACCATAATTACCCTTTAGGAACCGACGATTCCCATGGAGCAAATTTGTGCGGACCTGCCTGGGCTTCCCAATAACCTGCATTGAATCTCGGATGCCTACTCTTCGAGGACACTTCCAGGAGGATTACGAAGCCGAAAGTCGATTTATTTCGATTAGACTGACTGGTCAGTACAACTGCTGGAGGTAGCATGGCTGGTCTGTCGAAGAAATGGTTGCTTGTCATCGTTGGTATAGCGGTGTTGGCTATACAGCTAGCATTTATAACCTCCTACGTCGGAGCCTTACACTCACCTGAACCTCACCAGTTGAAAGTTGGGGTTTTGGCCCCCAATAGCCAAGTTCAGGCACTTTCGCGTTCCCTCGGCACATCCACGCAGTACCTAGCTCTTTCGAATGAACCGACTAAAGGGAAGCTGCTTCAACAGGTGAATGACGCAGAGTTATTCGCCGGCTTTATCCCGGGTAGGCAGTCGTCGGAACTCTATATCTCCTCTGCTCAAGGGACGGTGGCTGCAACCCTTATAGAAGGGATATTTTCTCAAGTTGCGTCGCAAAGCCACTCGATCCTCCACGTTACCGATGTAGATCCATTGCCGGCCAGTAATTCGGGCGGTTTGGTCCAGTTCTATCTAGTGATCGGCTGGATTGTAGGTGCATACCTTTTCGCAGTCGTATTTGGTCTTCTGGCGGGGATGACTCCGAAATGCTTCAGCGGGCTTTTAAGAAGGCTCCCAGCATTCTTGGGATATGCCCTACTCTCCGCCGTTGGTGGTGCGGTCATAGTCACCAATCTCTTCGGGTATCAAAAGGGTCACGAACTTGCGGTAATTCTCATTGGCCTGTTAATTGTGACCGGTGTCTCTCTGACAACAGCCGCACTGCAATCGGCGGGTGGCCTGGTTGGAACGGGACTAGTAATACTTTTATTTGTAGTCGCGGGTAATCCATCGGCGGGGGGACCATGGCCTATGGCAATGCTGCCATCGCCTTGGAGGCAAGTGGGCCACTGGCTGCCAAACGGAGCAGGCTTAACTGCTGTTCGAGATGTGCTATTTTTCCATGGTCAGGACTTGACCGGTCAGATTCTCGTGCTCGCAGCATACGCCGTTTTTGGCTTTGGGGTATTGGTCCTGTTGAGCCTAAGGGGTAAGCCATTGTTTGAAATCGATTTGGCGGCAAAATAAGCAGCAAGTCAGAAGGAAGGCGTCCGAGGTTGAGCAAAGGCGTACAAGACGGGGTGATTTACGAGCGAAACTCGACTGCGAGTACACCGGGCGAGTTGCTTGCTGAGCACAAAGATGGCCACACGAAGATCCCAGTGTTTCGGGCTGCCATCGAACTCTTTTCCGAAAATGATTATTCCGGAACGACTATGGACGAGATCGCTCAGCGTGCCGGAATTGCCAAAGGAACCTTGTTCTACCGTTACGGCTCCAAATCAAATTTGATGGGAAAGCTACTTAGTGATGGCGGGACCGTTTTGGCGGAGGCGATTGATAGAGCCTGCTCTTTGGTAGAGGAATCGGAGCGTTGGCGAACTTGCATCCAAGTACTAGTCAGGTCGGTAACCGAGCACCCAAGCTTTGCCAAGCTGCTGTTGGCAGAGCTTTGGCGGAATGACCGCCCCTGGTCGGAGGAGATATTAGCCACTAGACAGTTGATCGTCGAGACGTTGGCTGGCTATCTACCACGGAGCGTAGGCAGCCAACGGTCCAGAGCAACTTCACTTTTTGGAATGGTGGTATTTAGTACGCTAGAAGCTATCGGCGGCGACAGCTGTTTGGATTTGGGCGAATTGACCACGTTGATGGAGGTGTACATCCAGTTTGGCATAATCAACAACTCCCCCAGCTTGGCCCCGCAACAGAATTGCTAACTTTTCATGACCCAGGTGGTGTCCATGTACAAGTACATCTTCGATGTATTCCGCCTTATCAAAAAACTGTATTGAAACTAAAAACGGTTACTTGACGGATACTTATCTGGAAAGTCCATATTGAGTTCTTTTTCGATTGCATGGAGTCACGAAATATCCACTCAGCCGGAAGGTTCAGCGGCAATATCCATCTAGACACTAATATCCATCTAGACACTATGGCGGCAATGCAACGGACCTGGTCCGGTCGGTCAATCCTCCAATTTCAGTGAGGGCTCAACTTTGCCAAACCACTTCCTTTGGCACACCCCAATGATACATTCGTCGACACTCAAAATCCGATACAGTACCCAGAATCAAGTGGCCTGACGATTTAGCCTGCCACCTCAGACTCTGCCCGAGGACACTCAGGGTGTAATTTGTCCAGCCTGATGCATTTGGGCTTCGAGGGCCGCGAGACGTTCGATGAGTAAATTTAAGGTTATATCCTGCTGCTTCAGATGCTCTTGAATTTCTACCGCTTCGTGCAAGACGGCATCCGCATCCTCGTAGGTGGCTTCGGACCGCTTATCCTGCGCTGCAGCCAACACATTTTGGCCAACGATGATTACGGAGAGTAGAACCAATTGCAAAAATGTCTGTGATATCCAGGAGACTAGGATTACTGGGCTTTGCGACCGGATGGCAGATGGCAGGCTCACCAACGCTAGCACTGCGAAGGCGTACGCACACCACATCGTTCCTACGCCGGTAGTTACCTTAACTGCGAGCCAAGCATTAAAGCGCGCCGCAGTGGAACCCGTCGGCAGTTGATCTACAACCTTGACGGGTTCGTCTTGATGTGCTAATTTTCTCACTGTGTGCGGATGGGGCACGTACTCGTAGGTGTTGGATTCAGCCATCGAAATGTATCCTCCCGTGTCGGTAACTCAATCTAAATAGAGTGATCCCTTCGGCATCCTATCCCGCATTCGCATGCGGCTCATTACCATCTTTCGCGCTTGCCACACTACGCATCGACGAGGTGAAGGCATCTTGGAACCCTTTCAGCAAATAACCAGCGTTTGGAGTGGTTGGTACGAAATCTTTGGCGTCAAGATCCTCAAGGCAAACTCACCTCACTGGATGAGTTAAAAGGGCGCTAAAGGGGCTTGGGAATTGATCTTCCTGAAACTTCCGATCATTGGCCTAGGGCTATCTAATGACAAATCTAGAGCGATAGCTTTTATATAATGACACCGTCTTTGACGGGATACTCTTGCGTTTTTGTGGAGATGAAACTTCGGGCCCAAGTAGCTTTGATTGCAGGGCCTTGAGTACCCGGGGCGGGACTCGAACCCGCATGCCCTTACGAGCAGAGGCTTTTGAGGCCTCCGTGTCTACCATTCCACCACCCGGGCGTAAAAACAAAATGCGCAAAAAAGACCATAGCACCAAAGATGCGCTGACCAACATCTTCTGGAGAGTAACTTGCAAATAGTTTTCCTAAAACTCGGTGTAACTATTTTGATCCCAGTTGAGTCTAACTACTAAATGTCTGCCTGGCCGAGCACTCCGTTCAAACTACCCATAGACCCGAGACTTAAAAGGACAGTGGCTGCACCAGCCACTGTAATCGCTAAACCTATGTTTTTAGAACTTGCCTTAGTTGCCAAGTGGCCAGGTACTCTAGTTGGTCAAGTTAACGTTGCCGGATCAAAGTCAGAAGCCGGAGGGGCGAGATGATCTGTTTTTTGTTCCCTGGGCAAGGCTCGCAGAAGCCACAGATGGGACAGCCGTGGACCGAACATCCTTCGTGGGAGCTAGTAGCGGAGGCATCAAATGCGAGTGGGCGCGATATCGAGCAC
>JABEUP010000028.1 GCA_013044365.1 Acidimicrobiaceae bacterium | reverse complement strand
GCTGTCTTGTCCAAATCGCCAAAGTATATCGGTTGCTTCCTCTATCTGTTCTGCAATTTCACTCGAGCCGCCGTGGCCGGGGAGATCAACGCAGACTACCTCAAGGCCATGCTGGGAAGCGAGTACGCGCGCGATATTTCTATAGCTGTCGCCATTCTGAGTAAAGCCATGGATCATCACAACCCGCTCCGACGGAGTGGCGCCTTCCTTTAGGTAGCTGGTAAATGCAAGTTGAGACGCGGTTGCTGGCGACTTGAGCACCTTTAATTGCTGACTGTTCATGTCGTTTGATTCGCTAATTTGGAAATTCATTTAGGATCGCTTTAGGGACTCCGTTGGGAAGAGAGACAATGAATCTTGGATTTGCACTCAGCTTAGTTAGCGAATGGGAATTAGCAGGTGTAACCGATGCAGTCATTTCGCCTGGGTCAAGGTCCGGACCAATGGCAGTGGCGTTGGGACACAGCACCAAGATATCAACTCATGTGGTTTTGGACGAGCGCTCCGCCGGTTTTTATGCCTTAGGTCTTTCAAAGGTGAGTGGCCTTCCAACTGTAGTGCTCACCACCTCAGGTACTGCGGCTGCGAATTTGAGGCCAAGCGTGACGGAGGCCTATCATGGCGGTGTTCCAATGATTGTATTGACCGCCGATCGGCCATTGGAGGCTCACAAATTCGGGGCGGCTCAGACCATGGAACAGGAGGAACTCTTTTCTGATGTGGTGCTTTTCCGTTCCTCGCCCTCAATCCCTGACCAGGTGAATAAGGCACACTGGCGCGGATTGGCATCGAGAGTATTTCACGAGGCGGTGTCGAATCCATTCGGGAAAGGGCCGGTGCATCTCAATCTGGCTTTTAGGGAGCCTCTGGTCGAGGATAATCCTGAGATTACGCCCGCCAGAATGTTACATAAATCCTGGTATCAGGTCCATTTTAATTCGAGCTTGAAGCTTTTCGAGGATCTCGCCAGTACTGGCCGTGGGATGGTGGTTGCCGGAGAGTCGGATCAAAGTGTTGACTCAGAGGTAGTTGCCAAGTGTGCCCAGTTGGGCTGGCCGGTATTGGCGGGACCAAACTCGGGTTTCAGGTGGGCATCTGAGTGTTCTATGGGAAGTTTTGAGGCTTTTCTCCGGTCTGAAAAGATCAGAGAATTGATTTTGCCTGCTGCCATCGTTTTATTGGGAAGTGACCTTGCGTCTCGCACCGTGAACGGCTTTGTTGCTCAGGCGGCGCAGGGCGGCGCCAGGATTGTGAGAGTCTCCAATGCCTGGTATTGGAGGGATCCGCAAAATATAGTAAGCGATTTCTATTTTGGTTCAGTTGCATCCTTCTTCTCCCGGCTTGGTTCCGTTGGGCATCCGAATGCCTATCTTGAAAAGCTCAGGGAGCTTGATCGGGTTGCAAATCAGGGAATCTGGGACTCTATTGGCAAAGATCTAAGTGATCCGCTTGTAGCGGCAGAAATATTTAGTTTCGCCAACGCATCGGACATGATTTTTTCCTCTTCTTCGATGCCTATACGCGATCTGGAATGGTTCGCACCGTTATGTGAAATCCAGCCAAAGGTGTATTCCAATCGAGGAGTGAACGGAATTGACGGGGTTGTTTCCAGCTTTCACGGTGCGGCTAGGGCACACCAAAGGAAAAATCCGCATGGTAGATCACTGTTATTAATCGGCGATCTTGCACTCCGACATGATCTGGGATCACTTTCAAGTATTTCTGGCAGTGGTTTGAATTTGTTTATTTGCGTTACCGACAATTCCGGAGGCGGGATATTTTCCTTTCTGCCTCGTCCGGTTTCTTTGGAACCTTCCCAGTATGAGAGGTTGTTTGCCACTCCTCAACCGGGGGATTTGGAGGCAATTGGAAGGGGTTTTGGGTTATACACCCGGGTAATCGACGACCTTACCACTTTTAGAGCCGAGCTTGGGGTTTTCAGGGAACAGGGAGGGGTACGGTTAATTATTGTAAGGTCAGATCGTACGGAAAATGTTGCGTTACATCAGGCCGCCTTTGACGAAGGAAAGCGCCGAGGCGAGGTTACGCTGGGTGTGCAAGGAATTTAGAGTTTGAATGCCAGGAGTAGGCGTGGGTCTTTTTGAGGAATTGAGCAGCCGTGGTTTGATAGCCCAGGTGACCGATGACAGGATCGCCGCGATTCTGGATGGCCCGTCAATCAGCGCTTACATCGGTTTTGATCCAACTGCCGATTCTTTGCACGTCGGTCACCTTGTCCAAATCTTTAATCTGAGGCGACTCCAGGAATTTGGTCACAGGCCGATCGCAGTTGCGGGTGGAGCAACTGGTTTGATCGGCGATCCCTCTGGCAAGAGCGAAGAGCGCAATCTACTAAACTCTGACGGTCTGTCGGAAAATCTTTCCAAGATCCAGAACCAACTTTCCAGGTTCCTTGATTTTGACAGCGGCTCAAGTTCCGCCATGGTTTTGAATAATGCCGACTGGTTGGAAAAGATCTCACTGGTTGATTTTTTAAGAGAGGTGGGTAAGCACTTCAGCGTCAATCAGATGGTGACTAAGGATTCAGTGAGGTCGCGGTTAAGTGAACGGGAACAGGGTATCTCTTACACTGAGTTTTCTTACATGCTCCTGCAGTCCTACGATTTTCTCCATTTGTTTGACAACCACAATTGCCAACTTCAGATGGGGGCATCAGACCAATGGGGAAACATCACATCAGGGATCGAGTTAATTCGAAGGGTGCGACAGAAGGTCGCCTATGGTTTGACCACTCCGTTGGTGCTGAAGGCTGACGGCACAAAATTTGGGAAGAGCGAATCAGCCACAGTATGGATTGACCCCTCAAAAACCTCTCCATACCAGTTCTACCAGTTCTTCTTGCGGGCGGAGGACGAAGTAGTCGGGGGCTATCTCCGATTATTTACCTGGCTTGGCAATGATGAACTTGCCGATTTGGATTTAGCCACTGCTCGTACTCCCAGCAAACGTTTGGCGCAAAGTGCTCTGGCTCGCGCTGTGACTGATTTGGTGCACGGTCCGGAGATAACCAATAAGGTTCAAACAGCATCACGGGCATTATTTTCCGAGGAGATCCTTGGTCTATCAGAGGATATCTTGGAGCTTGCAATTGAGGATGCCCCGACATACAAAGTCAGTGCCAATTCGTTAGCTGATGGAGTAAGCCTTGTCGATCTGTTCTTTGACGCCGGCTTGGTAAAGTCAAAGTCAGAATCGCGCAAGGTGATTGCCCAAGGTGGCGCCTATCTGAACAATGTCCGCATTGCCAATTCGGAAATCAACGTCCACACCAGGGATCTAATAGCTGGTGGGGTATTACTGCTTAGGCGTGGAAAGAAGGACTACGTTGTCGTACGAGTGCTGAATTAATGGGCGTTCCGGATTTCGCGGTAGCCTGTTAATGGAGTTTTGGATAACAGTAATTTTCGGGCTATCCATTTTGGATAGTAGACGTCTAAACGCTACCAGCAGAGATTGACGCTTCGCTCTTTGTAGAAGCTTGCCTTGGCTATCAAGAATTGCGCGTGCTTCTAGTCTGCGGAAGAGAAGAATAATCCAGTTTTAGAGCATTGGAAGGTTGAACTCGAATGCGCAGCAACAGCGAAGAATCTGGTGAATGGATCTGGGTTGACAGACAGACCAAATTAGAAGAACTTAGCGAAGAGTTTTATTGCGCCGGCGAGATTGCCCTGGATACTGAGTTCCATCGGGAGAAGACTTATTATCCAAAGCTTGCCCTATTACAGATTGCCTGGAACGGCAAGGTGGCTCTGCTCGATCCTTTTGCACTGGATTTGAATGTTTTGGACTCCGTATTCAGCGGTCCGGCAACCGTGGTTCTTCATGCCGGCATACAGGACCTGGATATACTCGCAAGAGTTGTTGGATCTTTGCCTCAGTCGATCTTCGATACCCAGTTGGCGGCTGGCTTCATCGGATTTTCGAACCCGTCGCTTGCAGTTCTAAGCGAACGGTTGCTAGGTATAGCCATCCCAAAAGGGGACCGTCTTACAGACTGGACAAAGAGACCTCTGAGCGAAAGCCAGCTGCGTTATGCGTCATCAGATGTGGCAAATCTACTTTCCCTTAAGGCCGCGATCGAGAACCAACTGGTTGCTATGGGCCGCTTGCAATGGGCTTGGGACGAATCAAAGATATTACTTGACAGGGACCGCAGTGGGATTCCCATGAACAGAGCTTGGTGGAAAATAAAGGAATGCCGGCATCTCAAAGGTGATTCAAGAAAGGTAGCCCAGTCGCTGGCGGAGTGGCGGGAACTGCGGGCTGCGAGGCTTGATATCCCCGTTCGCTATGTATTATCAGATCTTGCAATTGCGGTCATTTCTCAAGATATGCCCAAGACTTTTGAAGCATTGTCCTCTTTGCGGGGTGTTGAATCCCGTTTTCTTTCGCAGGGTATTGACGGGGAGATATTGGAGATTATTAAGCGGGGAAGATCGATGCCGGATGGGGATCTCTGCCTGCCGGCGATCGAGGACTCCGATAAGAGGCTCAAGCCTATTGCCAGTCTTGCGGTAATCTGGGTATCCCAACTCGCCCAGTCTATAAAGATTGATCCGTTGCTCCTTGCCACCAGGACTGACATAGCGGGATTTTTGAACGGTGACAAGGATTCCAGGATCTCTACGGGATGGCGCAATGAGGTGTTAGGTGACCCGATTACCAAGATGGCAAATGGTGAACTCGCGTTGGCGGTGAGTGCCGACGGAGAACTGGAGCTCGAAGTCAGGTCCCGAATTCGTTACACATTGAAGAACTAGCTGTTTTCGCTTCTCAGGTCGATTGTAAGAGTAAGAATACCGTCAACCAACTCAGCCTTAGCGTCGCCGAGCATTGCATAGTCCATAAAATCGACCTTTGCTCTTTCAATGAAGGCTCTCCGCTCGGGACCCTCCACCGGTGGGATTCCCCTGTTCTTTACCGCTTTTGACCGTTCCTGAAAGCGCGCAATCATGGCCGTGGGATCGAAATCATTGCTCATAGATATATAGCTTAGAGCTTTTACGGATCTGATGGTTGTCCGCGGGCTAGAACTCAGAAGACGAAAGAAGTCTAACTGTATTACCCGGACCGGGTTGATTTCGTTTGAAGCTGAAATTCAATGCATATATTGGCGATAACTTGGGGAGCCCAACAGTTTTATTACATTGAGTTGATTTTGGAACTTACAAGGTGCCAAATTTGCGTGCTAGAAGTGAAAATACCTAGTAGGTGCAGGGTAGAGAGTTCTGTAATTACGTTACAATGGATGTGAAGCAACGAATAGTCATGTGCACCGACCATGGTTTTGGGCATCTCGCATCAGAAAATTAAATCGGTGACTCGATAGATTTTGGTGGGTCTTAACCGTCTTCACCTAGGAGTGGCTTGTGAAAAAGGGACGTCATAGGCGATACGAAGAAGCAAGACAAGCCAAGCGCGCATTTAACTTTCCGGTTGAAAAGTGTGTTGAATGCGGCGGTGATTCCCAGCGTGGTCATGCGTCATGGTGCTTAGCCGCGGTAGAAGAGGTCGAAGACGAAGAGGAGTTCGATCCCGGCAGACACTCGAGTCCAAGTTTTTAGCCTTTTGCGCAACGATTTCAGGTTTAGTCGTCGGTTCTCTCTGTTAAATTGCTGTGAATTATTTGGTCGGCAAAAATATCATAATTTCTTGGCTATTAACTAAAACTGCGGGTAAAGCCCAAGTGCGTACTCGCCGGTGCTCCTTGGCTGACATTTTGTAACAGGCTGTTTCCAATTTTCCCGGCCGGATTTTCTCAACAAATATTTATCAATTCCTAGGGTTGTTCGAATTTTATGATGCCTATTATTTCTCGTGGGGCGGATCACCCCTCCCATTGTCAGAGCGGGGGCATTAAGTTCTAATGGACATGTTGTCTGCGTTAGCTTTGTTGTACCGAAGGGCGGGTTTTGGCGCAACCCCGACCGAACTTGCTCAGGCGGCAGCATTGGGTTACAACGGCATGGTAAATAAACTCGTGAGTGGATTGCAGCAGCCGGATTCAGGAGCTGATGCCATTCCTACGCCGACGTTATTGCAGCCGCCTTTTTACAAGCCTGGCGCATTGAATACACCCGAAGCAAGACAGGCTTTTTATAAAACACTCTCTGATGAGCGGACTGCAATTACCAACTGGTGGATAATGCGAATGGTGGCAACCAACAATCCACTTAGGGAAAAGCTCACCTTTTTTCTGCACTGTCACTTTCCAACCGCTATATCAAAAGTTATCTATCCCGTCTACATGTATCGTCAGAATCAAATCTTTCGAAGTTTTGGAAGTGGTGATTTTACACAATTGACAACCGCAGTCTCGACTGATCCGGCCATGCTTATCTGGTTGGATGCGGGAACAGATCGCTTGCCGGATCCAAATGAGAATTTCGCTAGGGAACTAATGGAACGTTTCACCATGGGTATTGGCAGCTATTCTGAATACGATGTCAGGGCAGCCGCCTTTGCGTTTACCGGATGGCACCTGAATAATCAAACAGGGGAGTTTGCGATCGCGCCAAGGCTGCACAGTAATTTGCCGCAGACCTTCCTGGGCCACCAGGGTGTTACGACCGGGCAAGAGGTAATCAATATCGTTACCAACTCTGAGCCAAGTGCGAAATTCGTAGTTGCATCGGTCTGGAGCCGATTTGCATATCCGATAAAGCCGACAGATCCCCTGGTGGCTGAGTTGGCCTCCGCCTACGCGAAAGATAGGAATATGGCAAATCTTCTGCGTGCAGTGTTTCGGCATCCGAACTTTCTTTCGGCTGGTTCAGCTTCCGGCCTTATCAAACAACCCGTGGAATATGTAATTGGGGCACTTAGAGCATTACGGGTTTCACCTGCCCGAATTCCTCCAAGTAAGCCCCCTCTGAGCAGTGTACTAAATAGTTTGGGGCAGGTTTTGTTTGATCCTCCAAGTGTTGGCGGATGGCCGCAAAACGAGTATTGGCTATCGACTTCGTCGGCTTTGGCCAGATGGAGATTCGCACACTGGCTATCGCTCGCGGGCGATATTTCACCTGTTGCGGATTCCCCGGTTGCTTCAAGAGTTGATGCCGTTTCGGAAATGCTTTCTATCCAAAGTTGGTCCTCCTCGTCGGGCTCAACCCTCAAAGATGCAGTGGCAAATCCTCACACACTTGTGTCCATGGCCTTAGTCTCGCCCGAATACGTAGCCAATTGAGGTGTAGTTATGAGTGACTCAGAAAATGACGATATTTGGAGGATGGATGAGACACAAGATCTGCCCCCGACTGCAAGCGAAGGAACCTCCACCGGTGTAAGCGGGGGTTCGGGACTCGATCGAAGGAAATTTCTGGAGTTGGCCGGTGGTTTTGGCGCTGCAGGCGTCCTGGCGGGAGCTCTGGGCCCTAAACTTTGGGAGAGTTTTTTTCATTCACCTGTCAAATCGGCTAGTCAACTCAAGTCCACTTCTCCATCGAAACCGGTTGTAAGAAAAAGGCCCCTAGTCCTGGTCACCCTTTATGGTGGCAACGATGGACTTAATACCGTAATTCCCTATCAGTCGTCGATTTACGCATCCGCTCGGGGTTCTCTTGCAATCGATTCCGCGAAGGTTATTCCTCTTAACAACGGATACGGACTTCATCCCAGTATGACTGGATTTAAGAAACTTTGGGACTCCAAACAGCTTGCAATAGTCCAAGGCGTTGGTTTTGCCAACCCCAATTACAGCCATTTCGAATCAATGGATATTTGGCAGAGCGGGGTGGTCGGTAATCCTGTGAGCACTGGTTGGTTGGGGCGCTGGCTGGATGCTACGAATTCGTCGCCGCTTAGTGCAGTGAGCATCGGACCCACGATGCCTACCCTGCTTACCGGCGAGAAGGTTCAGGGTGCGGCAATTCCTCCGGGAACTTTAGTGCTTCCGGGCGATTCTACCGAGCAGCTGCTTTATTCCGCACTGGCCCAGCTGAGTTCGGGTCAGCCGCACCTTTTAGCTGAAGCAGCAGCAGCGAGTCACAATTTGATCCAGTTGAGTATACAAATGGGCTCCACTTTGTCCAGTACCGCGTCGAGTGACCCGTTGCATTTGAAAGATGCCAACCCAAGCAGTCTCACCGCAAACGGCGGAGCGGCCCTAGCCATCGCAAATGGAGGCGGAGGACAATCTGCTTCTAATGTGTTGGCTACTCAACTGAGTATCGTCGCTAATCTGATACTCGCCGGCGCCACGCCACAGGTTTATAGCGTAGAGCTTGGCGGGTTCGACACCCATGTGGGCCAAATGCCAACCCAGGAGAAGTTGCTTGGCGAGCTAGATGTCGCTGTTACCGCGTTTGTGGACGCGATGGCAAATACTCCAGATGGGAACGGTATCGTAGTGATGATTTATACAGAATTCGGAAGACGCGTTTCGGTAAACTCCAGCCAGGGTACGGATCACGGCTGGGCCAACGACGTTTTCATAGTGGGTCCCGCGGTGACTGGGGGTTTCTATGGCGAGCCATGTGATCTCGGCCGTCTCCAACTTGGGAATCTGGTTTTTACGACAGACTTTCGTACCGTGTATGCGACTATGTTCGATAAAATCCTGGGAGTTGACCCAAAACCTTTTCTAATGGGTTCATTTGATACGTTCAAGATGGTATGACACCGGTCATGTGACATGAGTTTTAGAGTATCGGGTTTCATCTTTTCTCTCTTAATTTTTGGCTTGGGGATGGGATTTGCGGGAGAGTTATGCTGTTTGATTGTTAGCCTTTAGTTGTTTTACGTTGGTTGGCAATTACTAAAGGGGAGAATCCTGCTCAAGTCTTTCGTCAACGGCTCAGTTTTCGGCGAGGTGCTACCCGGGAACCGTGATTGTGAGCTGTGGGTTTTGTTGCATGGATGGGGAAGATCTATGGCTGATTTCTCTACCTTCTGTGCTGTCGCGGCCGGAGGAGACAGCTTGCCTTGGATAGCCAGGTTTGATCTTCCTGGTTTTGGTACCTCCCCAGCTCCTCAAGAGCCGGCAGGATCGCAAGAATATGCAAGGATTGTTGCCGTTGCAATCGGGCAGGTGGTTTCCAGTATGCCCGATCCGGCCAGCGTTAAGGTGGTCGGGATAGGACATTCTTTTGGAGGACGAATAGCAATCTCGCTAACTTCGCTAAGCCAATACGGATTTGAACTTGTCGGACTTTTGCTCACCGGCGTACCGCTTCTTCGCAGTCAGGAAATGATACCCAAGCCAAAGACCAGTTTTAGAATAGCCAGATTCCTATCGCGTTACGGGTTGATTTCGAACTCGAGGATGGAGACTTTGAGGTCAAGGTACGGTTCCACGGATTATCGGAACGCGGCCGGAGTGATGAGGGGAGTCTTGGTCAAAGTTGTAAACGAAGACTACAGCGAACTGCTGGAGAGACTTGAGATCCCGGTGTCTCTTTTGTGGGGAACCGATGATCTGGTTGCTCCTCTGGCCGTTGCAGAGCGCGCCATGATGCTCTGTCCGCGCCAGGTCAGCCTACAGACAGTGCCGGGTGATCACTTTATTGCGGTATCATCGCCAAAAGTACTTTTAGATGCCGTAGAGGATCTGGTTCAAAGGACGACAAAATAGGTGTCGGTAACATTATTCGGAATTCATTTGATCTTTGGAAGAAAAATGAACAGCACCTATTCCTATAGTGCTGCCTTGATCGCTATGACGGCAGTGGTGATTTCCAGTATCAGGTGGCTTCGTGTGGCGCAGCGCGAGCATTATCTTCCCGGTTACACCTCGAGGTTCGCATTGCGCTGGTACTCTGATCGGTACCGGCTAATCAACCCCGGCCTAGGCGCGGCTGCCATATTGGCCGGTTTAGTGGCGGTAGCGAGACCAGCAGACTTATTGCCCGCCGGCATCGGCTTTTTGGTGGTATTTTCAGCCACCCTTATTGCTCCGCGAGGATTGAGGTATCGGGGTACCACCTCCGCTCTGAAGTACACTCGGAGGCTTACGATAATTGCCTTTTCCACATGGCTGATAAATCTGGCCTTTATCGCGTTTGGCGCATGGTTCAGTCTTGGTATTGCCTTCGGGGTCATAGCAATGATACTGCTGCCGGCAACCGTCGATTTGGTTCTACTGGCAACGTTCCCCTTTGAACACAGGAATCTATCCAAGTATGTTGATGCAGCGAGTAGGAAGCTTTCGAGAGTCTCTCCGAGAGTTGTGGCGATCACCGGTTCGTTCGGCAAAACCTCAACGAAGGTATACGTAGCCCACCTGGCATCCAGTACCTTTTCAACTTTTGCATCTCCGGCCTCATTTAATAACCGTGCAGGATTGGCCCGCGCTATTAATGAGGGGCTTTCCCCGGGGACCGAAGTGCTTATCGCCGAGATGGGAACCTTTAAAAAGGGTGAGATTGCGGAGCTCTGCAGTTGGATTCCTCCGGATATTTCTGTGATCACTTCGATCGGGCCGGTGCACCTGGAGCGTTTCGGAACCGAAGATGATATTGTCGAAGCGAAGTCGGAAATTACCACTAATGCCTCGGTTGTGGTTCTGAATGCTGAGAATCATCATCTTGTCGGTCTGGCGCGAAAATTGGCAAGCGAATCAAAGACAGTGTGGATGGTTTCTGGTAATGACATCAACGCCAACATTGCCGTAAAAGATGACGATGAAGGCCATTTGATCATTTATGTAGATCAAAGGCGGATGTGTTCTATGCCTTTTCTTGACATTCCGAGAACTAACATTGCTGCCGCTGTGGCAGTATGTCTTGAATTAGGTGTGCCAGAAGCGACTATCGCTCAAAGACTGGCGACGTTGCCCGTGGCAAAGAACCGTTTGAATATATCCGTCAATTCCGAAGGAATAACAGTTCTCGACGACACTTACAACTCGAATCCTGCTGGATCGAGGCATGCCCTTGGCGCTCTGGAGAGGCGAAAGACTCCATTGTCACGTGCGGTGGTTGTGACTCCCGGGATGATCGAACTTGGTAAGAAGCAATTCGATGAGAACTCATTTTTTGGAAGGGCGGCGGCACGTGTCGCCAGTGACATTGTTATCGTTGGCTACACCAATCGGCGCGCCCTGTTGCACGGGATTGAAAATGCCAAAGTGGAAGGATTCCGTCCCAATGTGGTGCTGATGAAGAACCGTAGCCAGGCGGTGAATTGGGTCAGGACGAATCTCACTTCAGGAGATTCGGTGCTCTATGAAAATGACTTGCCCGATCATTTTCTATAAGGAATTTGCGGTTGCGAGTGCTTTTAGGGGAACTATTACACCGCTAATCTTTTTAGCGGAGAAGCAGATGCTGATCAAACGAATTGGAGATGGAACGCATATGGCCAAGGTCGGAGTTCTTTTTGGTGGCGTCTCACCTGAGCATGATATAAGTATTTTGACCGGTCTTCAGGCGGTTAGAGGTTTGGAAAGTACATTGCACGAAGTGATCGCGATCTACTGGGCTAAGACTGGAGAGTTTTATCAGACTGAGCTGTCCCTCGAAGCAAAAGATTTTTCGAACGGTGTACCATCCGGGGCGATACGCCTCTCATTCAGTTTGCAGGACGGTTTCATTGCACATGCCGGCGGAATATTCTCGAAATCACGTGGGCTTGACATCGAGGTCGTGGTGGTGTGTTTGCACGGAGGGGCGGGAGAGGATGGGTCTGTCCAGGCAGTTCTCGATCTGGCTGGTATCGCTTACACCGGTCCCGGTTCCAAAGGCGCTGCAGTCGGAATGGATAAGTTGGCATTTGGAGGCCTCCTTCTTTCTCACGATGTTCCAACTCTTCCGAGGAAACTTTTGACCGAGTCTGTTGGTCATCCGGGGTTCGAAGGGCCCTACATTGTCAAGCCGAGATATGGGGGTTCCTCAATCGGAATTGAGGTCGTGGCAGATTTTACTACCGCTTTGGCGAGACTCAAGTTAAATGTTCATTTTCGCCAGGGCGCGGTAATTGAGCCTTACCGTCCCGACCTGTTCGACCTTCAGGTGGCGGTGAGAAGCTATCCGGTCTTTGAGCTTTCAGCCATTGAGCGGCCGGTTCGATCAGGCGCTAATTCAGAGATTCTGAGTTACGCGGACAAGTATGTAGCTGGAGAAGGGATGGTTGCGGCCCCTCGGGAGTTGCCAGCGGTAATTCCAGATTCCCTTGCGGATTCTTTACGTAACTATGCGCGGATCATCGGCGATATCCTTCCCGTAAGAGGCCTGGCACGGATAGATTTTCTTTCAGATGGAGTTGATATTCTCTATGTGAACGAAGTCAACACTATTCCCGGTTCCCTTTCAAAGTATCTTTTCATTTCCCCTCCGATTAGTTTTGAGAAGCTTTTAGGGGATTTGATCGATGAAGCTGCAAGTCATAAGACATACATGCCAGTGACCGCCGGGGCGGACGGATCAGCCTTGGCGAGTGCCGGTTCAATAGCCGCCAAACTCGCCTAATACGATGATTGGTACCGCATCAGGTATCATGTTGCGATGGCACCGTGGAGGTTTGATTTAAACGAGGATGAAGATCTTGTTGTTGATCAAAGACCTCATTGGAGCATGCTTGCGCCCCCTCTGATCCAGCTCATTGTTCTGGTGGTATTGGCCACACTGGGTATCGTGTTGCTCTCCTTCATGGCATATTGGACTATTTTCATTCCACTGGTATTGTTTCTTTTTCTCCTGGTCCGGCTGGTTTTGCGATTGGCTAAATATCGAGGCTCACACTTGATCGTTTCAACTGAGCGGCTGATCTATATAAGCGGCGTCATTGGACGACGGGTACAAGAGATCCCAATTTCACAAATTTCCAACCTTTCCTTTCGTCAAACATTGTTTGAACGTTTATTCGGTTTTGGTTCGTTGGAGGTTGACCATGCGGGTGAGGACGGGCGTGTCCTCATTCGTCTTGTCCGCAGACCTCAACTTATAGTCAGACTGTTGAGCTCACAAATGTCTCGGCGTTTGACGGCTGGCGACGCTGTAAAATCGTTTTCTCCGGTTGATCAGCTGGCGAAGCTTGCGGAGCTCAGGCGAGCCGGATCCATAACCGACGTTGAATATGAATCGGCGAAGTCAAAGTTGCTGGACCAAATCTGAGATATTGGGAAAACTGTAGTCTTAATGTCATGGAATCTAAAATCCTCTGCCAGAATTGGCGGCGCGCGCTGGAACGTTGGGCTATTCCGGATGGAATTCTCAGTCTGGCTGTTGATTCTCCCTGGAAACTAAGCCCGGATCGCTTTGCTCCTTCGGAGTCCCGTGCCGGTTCGCCAACGGTTTTGAAAATCAGAGAGATGCTGGAATGGTCGAAAGAGCCAGGTACCAGGAGCGTACTTGATGTTGGATGTGGCGCTGGAGGAGTTTCCCTGCTCGTCCTGAGTGATTTGGAATCATTAATTGCGGTCGATTCTTCCCCTGAGATGCTGGAATCCTTCAAAAGCCATTTTGATGAGTTTGACAATATCAACGTGAATCTCCGGCTAGTTCAAGGCTCCTGGGTTTCTGTAGCAGACGAGGTCGGGCGGGCTGGTGTGGTGGTTTGTGCCAACGTGTTGTACAACGTACCTGATCCTTGTGAATTCATTATTAAGCTCGATAATGCCGCGATGACCGGTGTCGTGCTTGAGATACATGAGAGCCATCCCCATTCGGTTGCGTCTGCAGCTTGGAAGCATTTTTGGAATCTTGACAGGCCCGTCGAACCTACTGGTGGCCAACTGCTGGAAATTGTAGAGAGTTTGGGTCTGGCGCCCGGTAGTTTAAAGTTCCGCATGGATAACTATCTGGAACCTCCGGCCAATAGAGAACTGGTTCAATCCATGCGCCGAAGGCTGTGTCTTGACCCCTCCCGCGATGATGAATTAGAGCAGTTCCTCGCCAATCATCCGATTGAGCAACCTGTCAGTCGATTGATCTGGTGGATGAAATAAACCTATGCAATAACTGCAGCTCCGCGGTAGTTGCCACTTTTCCCGGAGCAAGGGATGGAATATAGTTGCTGATGTTACCAAGTAGTTGATCCACGGAGGCGAGCACCGATGGCAAAGGCGCAAGCGAACGGTATCGAAATTGAATTCGACACCTTCGGCAACCAGGCAAACCCCGCACTTTTGCTGATTATGGGTCTTGGTGTGCAGATGATCGCTTGGCCCGAGGCAGCCTGCAGGCAATTGGCAGAATTCGGGTTGTTCGTGATTCGTTTTGATAACCGTGATTGTGGGCTTTCAACCAAATTTGATTCATTTGGGCTGCCAAATATATTCGCCGGGATGGCGGGCGACACTTCCTCTGCGGCGTACACATTGGCTGATATGGCCAAAGATGCAATTGGCTTGTTGGACTATCTGAATATCGATGCTGCGCACGTGGTCGGTATTTCTATGGGTGGTATGATTGCCCAGCAGGCGGTGATAGATAATCCAACACGGTTCCTGTCCCTGTGTTCGATTATTTCCACTACCGGCGCCAAAGATGTTGGCCAGCCTTCTCCGGCGGCGATTAATGCGCTTATTCAACCGTTAGGCCATGACCGGGAGGCTTCAATTTCCAGGGGCTTGGAAATAGCAAAAGTGATTTCATCGGTCAAGTATTTCAATGAGGCGCAGGAACGGGATCTCATAACGCGTTCTTATGACCGTAACTACTGTCCTGCAGGGGTGGCACGTCAGCTAATGGCAATCTTGATTTCACCGGACCGTTCGGAGTCACTTAGGAAATTAAACATTCCAACAGTTGTTATACACGGTCTTGACGACAAACTGGTGGATCCGAGTGGGGGCTATGCCACCGCTTCGGCAATTCCGAATGCGAAGTTAATAACTTTTGACGATATGGCTCACGAGATACCGGAGATACTGTGGGATGATATTCGAGAAGCCATCCTGGCCAATATTCGAAGCGCCTCAACTGTGTCGTAGCACCACGGAATCCCACTGTCGCTTCCGGAAACAGCATAGCGTGTTGAAGGACAGGAAATTTCCAGATCGTTTGGGCTAAGGTTAGGGAATGACTGACTCAACAGGTCCGCTCAATGGTATTCGTATCGTAGAGTTCGCGGGAATTGGTCCGGCACCGTTCGCGGCAATGATACTTGGTGGGCTGGGAGCGGACGTAATACGGATAGATAAACCCAAGTCTTTTCGCCATCCATCCGGTACCGATCTTTTCACCTCCAGCGCGATGAATCGGGACAAGCGTTCCATTGCATTGGACCTTAAAGCCGTAGAAGGCGTAAAGATAGCGAAAAGGCTGATTGAAAGATCTGATGGTCTAATCGAGGGTTTCAGGCCCGGAGTTATGGAGCGTTTAGGTTTGGGTCCCGATGTGGTGATGGGTGTTTGTCCGCGGCTTACTTACGTGAGAATGACTGGTTGGGGACATACTGGTCCCCTCGCCGGGAGGGCGGGCCACGATCTTAATTTCATTGCTGCCACCGGACTGCTTAACGCTATCGGAACTAGGGAATCTCCCGTGATACCTCTAAATCTGTTAGGTGATTTTGGAGGGGGCGGGACAATGGGGGTGATAGGGATGCTTTCTGGCATAGTGCAGGCTCGACTAAGCGGAATCGGAAGTGTGGTGGATGCAGCGATCATTGATGGAGTGTCACTTATGGGAGCTATGTTCCAGGGGCTTATAGCGGAAGGGCTCTGGAGTCAGCAGAGATCAACAAATCTTCTCGATGGAGGGGCCCCGTTCTACTCCATTTACATCTGTGCCGACGGTAGCTACATCGCTGTGGCCTCACTCGAACCGAAATTCTTTGCTGAGCTTTGTGACCGCCTCGGGTTGACCGGGCATCCAGCTTTTGCCAGTCAATATAGGCGCGATACCTGGCCGGAAATGCGTCGGGTATTGGCGGAGACTTTCTCGCAACAGTCCCGTGATTACTTTGAGGAGATCTTTGAAGGGGCTGATGCATGTGTGAGTCCCATAAATAGTTTTTCTCAGGCCAGGCTGGACTCTCATTTTGTTGATCGTCATATTTATCACGATTTAGGGGGAGTGAGCCATCCTCATTCTGCTCCGAGGTTCGATAATTTTAACCCTGTTATCTCCCCTCCGCCCTTTCCCGGGGAGCATAGGGATGAGATACTTGAGGAGTTAGGCTACATGGCCCAGGAGATTTCAGCACTCGAAGATTCGGGTACCTTTGGTTGATCGGGGGACCGGTTGTTTTACGCCGGCAACGGGTTAGGCGGGCCAGTTTTTCTGCCGCATGAATCGCATCTTTTGGTCCTTGGCCCGCCCAGGTCTGGTAAAACCAGGTCAATCGTGATCCCTAATATTGTGCTGGCACCGGGTCCGGTTATAGCTACTTCCACCAAAACCGACCTGCTAGAAGCGACCTGCGATTCCAGATTATCTAAAGGCCGGGTTTTGGTATTTGATCCGTCAGGGTCTGTCGCGTTGCCTGACCTTGCGGAGAGAGTTTATTGGTCGCCCATAAATCCTAGAGGCACCTTTTCTGACGCTCTGGCGGTTACAAGGGCAATGATCGACGCGTCGGTTTTGGTCACCGGGCATCACGCCGGTTACTCACATTGGATCGAAAGGGCTGCTTCTTTAGTTTCTCCTCTCATACACGCAGCTCAAATTGGCGGATATGAGATGGATACCCTGATGACATGGCTCAATCGGAGGGAATGCAAAGATCCGGGAGGCATTCTCAAGGCATGCGGGGAGGACCTGGCTTTTGATTCGCTCAGAGGAGTATTGCTGAGCGAAGAACGGGAAAGATCCGGGATATTTTCGACTGCGCTGGGACTTTTAGGAAGTTATAACTTTCCGGAGCTTCATCAACAGAACCGGTTTGTGCGATTTGACTCTAGTGAGTTTCTGCATTCAAGCGACGTTCTCTATGTTCTTTCTCCATCACATATCCAAAGACTTGTAGCTCCGGTGATAGTGGGAATGATCGACGAGGTAAAGAATAGGTCTTTTGAACTGAGTACCGATAAAGTACGGGACTCATCGCGGCTTCCTCTGTCGCTGATACTCGATGAGATGGCAAATATAGCACCTCTCGGCTCTATTTCATCGGTTCTCTCTGAGGGGGCTTCGCAGAAGGTTATGCTTCTCGGTGCCCTCCAGGACCTTTCTCAGGCTCGTGTTCGATGGGGCGAGGCGTCTCAAGGGTTTCTGACACTTTTTGGTTCGACACTAGTTTTTCCCGGTATTTCCGATTCGGCCTCCATCCATCAGCTTTCGCAGGTGTCTGGGAAGATTGAGTTTGAGTCAGTTTCGAAAAGTTTCCGAGGGTCCTTCCTGCACAGGTTTACCGGTCCCAGCATGGTCAACACCTCTAACAGCTATCGTCCGCGATTGGAACCTTGGGAAATTGCGCGATCCAAAGGCGGGCAAGGTTTTCTGTTGCGTCGTTCGCGGGAGGTTTGCAGAGTTACTTTGATCCCGTTTGAAGGTATTGAGTCAATTGGCCTGTCTTGTTGGCACAGGTAGTGATAGCTATTTTCGTATTTGCGGCTACTGTTGTTCGACGGTGTTATGGTGGCCCGAAGTGTGCCGTAGTCAAAGGTGCCGGCAGTCAAATATCTCTAATCATTTGGTTGGGACGTCATCTAATGCAAGTCGAATGCTGGTATATCTGGCCAGGAACTTTACTCGGCGGTACTGAAATTTTTCACCAGGTGTACTGACGGGCAGGTCAAAGTTCTGGTTACCCCTTCAATTTGCTGGATCTCACTGACTACTTCGAGCCCGAGCTCTTCGATTGAAGCGCACTCTACCACTACGATTACGTCATATGGTCCAGTCACTTGATCAACCGACACCGTGTTGGACAACCCGTGGCACTGCTTGGCCACCGCAGAGGAGAACCCTATCTCTGTTTGCACCAATATGAATGCCCTAACGTTCACGGCAGCTCCCAGGATTAAGTGTACAAATAGAGGTATTGACTACATAATTTAGCTTCTCTTGAACTCAAAATATCCTCGACTGGGTTTACCGTTCATGGATTTCAGCCAATTCTTATGAAATAGGGTCGATGAAACCGAGTTTATTTGCTCAACCGGGTCCTAGGCGGGTAATTCGGCGATTTGTTGCCACGTTATCTTGTATTTCCTGGGCCTGATCCAGGCCGCAGTTTTACCTCATAAAAAGTGGGTAAATGGGCTTGAGGTCAAACGAAGCCATGTTGATAACCCTTGATTTCGATCGGCCGGCCTTGGAGTGTGATCTCGTTGCCGATTGTAAATTGGCCTATCCTGTCGTGTTGTGCCAGATCTAGCGAAGCGAATGCCAATTCAACCTGGGCCGGATCTGGATGGCTGAAAACCAGCTCGTAATCTTCGCCCCCGTAAAGCGCATTTGCGAGCGTTGCACCATCTGCAACCGGGATCTCTTGCAGTTTTGCGCCGAGGTGAGATTCTTGACAAATGTGATTTATATCTGCGATGAGGCCGTCCGACACGTCGATGGCAGAAGACGCACCCGACATGGACATGGCTCGAGCTTGTTGAAGCCGTGCCACCGGTCTCTTGTGGATATCGATCAGGGGTCCGGTGGAGCCCGGATTATATTTCAATAATTCCAAGCCAGCCGCAGAACCACCAAGAGAGCCAGTTACAAAAATGTGGTCTCCTGAAGCAGCGGTTGACCTTTTGATGGGTTGGTTATAGCTCGATCCGATCATTGCGATTGACACAACCGTCAGCTCTGATAATGACAGATCCCCCCCGGCAATATGGAACTCATACTCCAAGCATGCGGCTTTGACCCCTTCATAAAAGCCTGTAATATCAAACTTGCTTGGAGATGCTAGCGAGATGGTCGCATATCTGGGGAACCCCCCCATTGCCGCCATGTCTGAAACATTTGTAGCCATGGATTTGTAACCAATTTCAGCCGCTGTCAAGTAAGATGTCCGAAAATGAATGTTTTCAACCATCATGTCTGAGGCGAAAAGGTTTAGTTTCAAATCTTGAAAATTTATGACTGCGGCGTCATCCCCGATTAGAGTTTTATACGGCTTAGAAAGGTCGTTGGCTTGGTCGGAGAGGATCTTCTTGATTTCGGAGATTTTGTTGAATTCTGCACCAGCGTCATTACCATGCATGTGAGACAAGTTAGTTTTCGTTTAGGTGTTTTGGATTCAATTCGTGTAAAAATAAATGGACTCTTGATAAGGGTCGTCATGTGCAGCGTCTAGGTATTGGGTTTAATCTCAGCGACTGAGACCGGTATGAATCGAGGTATTGGCAGCGTGAAGTATCCTACTGACAACAAAGAGCTGATTTATTGGGTCAACGAGATTGAAAAGTGGTGCGAGCCGGATTCTGTCTACTGGTGCGATGGATCTGGCGAGGAATATGACCGGCTGGCGCAGCTCTTGGTGGAAAATGGAACTTTCAAAAAGCTGAGTGAGGCCAAAAGACCGAATTCATATTGGGCACATTCCGACCCCGCAGACGTTGCCCGCGTGGAAGACCGGACATTTATTTGCTCGGCTTCAGAACGTGACGCTGGACCTACCAATAACTGGCGTGACCCGGTTGAAATGCGCGAGACTCTTAACGGACTTTTCAAGGGTTCGATGAGAGGACGGGTAATGTACGTGGTACCTTTCTCGATGGGTCCCCTTGGTTCACCGTTTTCTCAAATTGGCGTTGAAATAACAGACTCAGGGTACGTGGCCGTGAATATGCGTATTATGGCCAAGATGGGCCAAGCCGTACTGGACCAACTGGGACCTGACGGTGATTTCGTCCACTGCCTCCATTCCGTTGGGGCTCCGCTTGGGCCTGGACAGGCAGATGTTTCATGGCCATGCGATGCTGAAAACAAATACATTGTCCACTTCCCGGAAACCCGTGAAATATGGTCGTACGGATCGGGATACGGTGGTAATGCATTGCTTGGAAAGAAGTGTTTGGCGCTGCGTATTGCCTCAGTTATGGCCAGAGATGACGGTTGGTTGGCAGAGCACATGCTTATCATGAAACTGACAGATCCAAATGGCAATGTGCGTTTTATTAGCGGTGCATTTCCGTCGGCTTGTGGCAAGACTAACCTGGCAATGCTGCTGCCCTCGCTGCCTGGTTGGAAGGTGGAGACTATCGGTGATGATATTTGCTGGCTCAGATTTGGCTCCGATGGTCGCCTATATGGTGTAAACCCTGAAGCAGGATTTTTCGGTGTAGCGCCGGGGACAAGCAACAAAACCAACCGTAACGCCATGGAGACGGTGTCAGGTGACACGATATTCACCAACACGGCCCTTACTGCTGACGGCGACATATGGTGGGAAGGTATAGATGGTCCGATTCCCTCAAATCTTACCGACTGGCGGGGTAACCAATGGACGCCGGAATCCGGTACGCCTGCTGCCCACCCAAATGCCCGTTTTACTGTTGCGGCGGACAGGGCACCCTACATCGCTTCAGAATGGCAGGATCCAAACGGAGTTCCGATCTCGGCGATCCTCTTTGGCGGGAGAAGGGCTTCTCTCATTCCTTTGGTGACCGAGGCAAAGTCGTGGGAGCACGGAGTATTCCTGGGTTCAGTGATCGCGTCCGAGACGACTGCCGCAGCCGAGGGAAAGGTCGGTAATCTTAGAAGAGATCCCTTCGCCATGCTGCCATTCTGCGGTTACAACATGGCTGACTATTTTGCGCACTGGCTTTCGATGGGAAACAAGGCTGATGAATCCAAGCTGCCGAAGATCTATCTAGTCAACTGGTTCCGCAAGGACGAGAATGGAAAATTCATTTGGCCGGGATATGGCGACAACTCCCGTGTTCTTGCCTGGATTGTAGCCCGTTTGGAGGGAAAAGTCGACGCCCAGGAAACTCCGCTTGGGTTCACGCCGAAGCCGGAGGATATTGATACAACTGGATTGTCGATTTCCCCGCAGGTATTGTCCGGCCTCTTTTCCATTGAACCGGAAAAGTTGGCGGATGAGGCTGAGGACATCGCCCGGCACTACGCGCAGTTTGGCGAGGATCTTCCCAAGGAATTGTCAGACCAACTTGCAATATTAAAGCAGGCAACCCTTTAGGCCTGACGAATACTGAATTGGAGTTTCCGGGAAGGGTTCTATTTATTTAGAACCCTTCCCGTGTTTTGGCGTCAGTAAGTTGATATTTTAAATGATCATCTCCACCTTTTTGCCTATCTGAATCTGAAGCCCCGTCTTCAGGCAGTGTATTATTTTTGGCTCGGTTGAACGGGTTATTATATCTTCATCGGAAAGCTCGACTGGGAAACCGGCAAAAAATATAGGTTGTGATATCACTTGGTCCAGATGTCAGAACTCTGTCCGATTGACGTCCTCTCCTCCCTTGCTGGAGGGGATTCCCGAAAATCAGCGACTCATGCCACTTCTTCTTTCGGGAGTTGACGCTTCATCGGGCCGCTGTGCACAAATGCGTGTTGTGTCTTTTTGCGTCCTGTGACCCCCGCAACTAGAGGGTTGTCATCCACATCGATCCATCGCATATCGGGGCGGTTTTGATCCATGGTGGGGCGTGTTTTGTTGGTGGCTCAGATCCGAGTCAGTTACAAAGGCAGGGTTATAAAGGCATTGTCGCTATGGGACTGACCTTTATTTGGATCGGAAACGGGTTGAGAACTTACGAATTTGGAAAGTCAGATCAACAAGAATCAAAGGTCCATCCAGCTCGGCCAAAAGCCAGGTAACCAAATATTGTTACCGCGACTGGCAGCAGGTTGCGGTGCAGTCTGGCTCCGGATAGGTTATTGGGTTGTTAATAAGTTCTTTTGTCAACTCCACTATCATTTGAACAAATGCGGGTGAATCGGACGAGGTTCTTGTACGTGATATAGAAATACCTAACCGTTGGGCAGTATTGGCTGCCAAAATATCGAGGTCGTAAATCACCTCTAAGTGATCAGATATGAATCCGATGGGTACGATTAGGGCATCGGTAATGTTTTTGGCTGAAAGTGCTTTCAGATGGTCGGAAATGTCTGGTTCCAGCCAAGCCTGGCCTGGAGCTCCAGACCTTGACTGGAAGGCCAAGGAGTAATCGTACGATACCCCGGTTTCATTTTTGATCCCATTTGCGACAAGAGCCACGGCTTCCTTTAATTGCCTCAAGTAAGGAGAGGTTTCTGACATCGAGACAGGAATGGAGTGTGCTGTAAAGACCAGTTGCGCTCTATCCGGGTGCGGAAGCTTTTTGAGTGCTGCAACAGAGTTGGTTATGAGCGGATTGATGAACCCAGGATGGGAATAGAAATGGCGGATTTTCGTAACTGCGAGGAACCTGCCTCCAATTTCTTGGCATGCGCTCTCTATGTCAAGTTTGTATTGTTTACAACTGGAGAACGATCCATATGCGGAGGTCACGAAACTTATTGCGTTGGTTCGTCCGTCTGCCTTCATTTGGATAAGCGCATCTTTGAGGTATGGTTCAAAGTTCCTATTTCCAAAATAGATCGGCAGAGCTATGTTGGCCTGGGAAAACGCATTTTGAAGCCGCTCAATGATTCCAAGGTTAATTTTGTTGATCGGACTTTGGCCATTAAAGTGATAGTACTGCTGGGCTACAGTTTCAAGTCGCTCGACAGGTATGTTCCTGCCTCTGGTCACGTTCTCCAAGAATGGAATTACGTCAGATTTGGTATTTGGTCCGCCAAATGACTGGAACAAAAATGCGTCAAAGGGCAATGGTTGTCCTTAGTGAACAGCCTTTTGGACTTTGCCAACCTTAATGCATGAGGTGCAAACATTCATTTTTTTAGTGGATGAACCTACTATGGCGCGCACCCTCTGTATGTTTGGATTCCAGCGCCTCTTAGTCCGCCGGTGGGAGTGGCTGATAGTCATGCCAAAGGATGGTCCTTTGCCGCAGATTTCACATACCGATGCCACTTTGATACACCTCTTATCTAAACGCCGAAAAAAATTGCTCGATTAATTCTAGGATGAATCGCAAGAAACGCGTTCAATCGCGATCCCTTATATTAGCATTTGCGCCGATGGATCATGCTCAAGAATTATCTACTAAAAATCTAGTCGGGGTAATCGAGGCTTCAGCGGAGATGCTCCAGCGTTTCAAGGGATCTATTAATCGTTTGAATGTTTACCCTGTTCCTGACGGTGATACGGGATCCAATTTAGCGCTGACATTTCAGTCCGTGCTGGACGAGGTTCGAGCCAATAAAGATAATCTCTCGGATATCGATTTGTGTGTTAAGGCAATCTCCAAGGGTGCTCTTATGGGGGCAAGGGGAAATTCCGGCGTGATCTTTTCGCAAATAATTCGCGGATTTGCGGAGGGAGTCAAGAGGTCGGCAATTACGGGCGATGATTTTTTCCAAGGTGTTATATGGGGTTTGGGAATTGGCTCCGATTTGGCTGACAAAGCAGTTCTCAAGCCGGTTGAGGGAACAATTCTCACCGTTGCCAGAAAGGCGGCGGCTGTTGCGGGATCACTTCCGGAAACTGATCAGGTGACATCGATCTATCAGATCAGGGACGGTAGTGTCGAAGCTTTACTTGACACGCCGCGACTTTTGCCGATCCTTGCCGCAGCTAATGTCGTCGATGCCGGCGGCGCAGGCTTTGTGTTATTTATCGATGCTATCGCAAAGATCGTTGATCCTGACTATCGGGAATGGGAGCGAACCTGGTTGAACCAGGGAAGTCCAGGTCCCAGCGAATTTGTAAACGCCATTGATGACCAGGGTTCGCCTTTCGGTGACGTTTCGGAACTTAAATACGAGGTCATGTTTTTGCTTGAATCCACTGATGCCGCGGTCGATGGATTCAGGGAAGTTTGGGCAGGAACCGGCGATTCGATCGTGATAGTCGGCCAGGATGGAATATGGAACTGCCATATACATACCGACGACATTGGAGCTTCGATCGAGGCAGGTATTGAAGCCGGGAGGCTGAGAAACATTAGGGTAACGGATCTTTCGGAGCAGGTGAGTGAGGAACGGTGGGTGGTGGCGGCGCAGGGTAGTGGTGCGCCGGATCCTTTAGGGGTTTCAGATGAGGGTTCAATCACTTCGGTTGTGGCCGTCGCAAACGGGGAGGGGATTGGCCGCATTTTCAGATCCATGGGTGTCAACAGGATTGTCATGGGTGGCCAATCCATGAATCCCTCAACCGCTGATATTGTCGCGGCGATTGATGAGCTTGAATCAGATAAGGTGATAGTTCTTCCTAATAATCCCAATATTATTCCAGTCGCCCAGTTGGCTTCGGAGCTCAGTTCAAGGGAGGTCGTGGTACTGCCGACGAGTGGGGTGATTGAAGGTTTTGCGGCACTTATGGAGTTCGACCCTGCCGCTTCGATTGCTGAGAATGTAGACAGCATGAGTGCGAGTGTGAAAAGGGTAGTAGCGGGCGAGGTTACTCGCGCCGTACGGTCTTCGACCTGGTCGGGGGGTAAGATTTCCAAGGGGAGCTATTTGGGCATTGGCAGAGGAGGAATCCTTTCGGTCGAGCCGCGGCTTGTGGATGTCTCAAAAAAACTTTTGGAGATGTTGATTTCACCGGGCGCCGAAATTGTGACGGTTATTGAAGGTGAGGGATCGAGTCAGGCTGTTACGCGGGAGATTTACGAATGGGTCGCATCTAAGTGGTCCCAAATAGAGGTGGAGATCCATCATGGCGGACAGCCCCTTTATCCGTACCTGTTTGGCGTGGAGTAGCCCAATGAAGCGCGAACAACTCTCACCAGTGGCATGAGTTAAGGGTTTTGAGGGATCCCCGGATTTATCCGTGGGGAGGAGGCCGACATCAGAGATCTAATTTCGCTAATTTCTTTACCTGTTACCAGATTGAGCGGTGTAGGCGAGAAAAAGGCGATGGCACTTTCTGAACTTGGTATCGAGTCGGTTTTCGACATGATCACTTATTATCCACGTCGTTATGTGGACAGGACCAAACTGGCATCGCTGATAGATTTGGCGGTAGGTGAAGAAGCTCTGGTACTCGCCCGGGTACGCAACGTTCAGGTC
>JABEUP010000215.1 GCA_013044365.1 Acidimicrobiaceae bacterium | reverse complement strand
ATCGCCGGGGGTTACTATCGAAAAGACAATTCGGGCTGTGGCGCAGCTTGGTTAGCGCGCTTGACTGGGGGTCAAGAGGCCGGAGGTTCAAATCCTCTCAGCCCGACCAGGCATTATTGCTTTTAGAATATAACGACCGATAAAGTGCCCTGGGAAGGTTTCTAACTAGCCAAAAATTACTTGAGGGCACCATATTATTATTATAACTATGCACTATAATGTGCGATATTGACGTGGCCTCCGCTGGGTCGCCGGTAGAGGACACTCGCGTGGTTTGGGGGTGTCATGATGAATCGCTTATGGGGAGCGTTCGTTAGTGGGGGAGTATTAGTCCTAATTCTATCTGGGACTGCATTTGCGGCCTCTGCGTCCCGACAAGCTCCGGGAACTTTTTCTGCTAGTGACATCGCGCGAGCGTGCGCCGCGCCTGCCCCGGGCCAAGCATCATGTGGCGCACTTCAGTTACTGGACCCGGCAAAGAATTGGCACGGCTCACCTGGCAAAAAACCAGGCTCCACTTCAGGTAGTTCAACGCCATCTGGTTTTTACCCTGCGGATTTACAATCCGCCTATGGGCTGGCTGCTTCTAGCGGTTCGTATGGATCAGGGGAGACGGTGGCGATCATAGATGCCTATAACGATCCCAACGCACTGACGGACTTGGTCACTTACCGAAACTACTTTAACGGTAGGGCGGGATCGGTTGCTCACACGTCTGCCTCAGCTATTCCACGGATCTGTACCACGTCCCCTGCCTCCGGTTGCGTCAATTTCACCAAATATAACCAAACGGGTGGTACCAGCAGCTATCCAAGGAACAATGTAGGCTGGTCAGAGGAGATATCATTAGATTTGGATATGGTCTCGGCAATTTGTCCGAACTGCAATATTGCCCTGGTGGAAGCTAACTCTGCCAGCTTCTCCGACCTCAGCCAAGCCGTAAACTTTGCAAAAACAATCTCACGAGTCGTTGCCATATCGAATAGTTACGGTGCGTCTGAATTTTCGGGTGAACTCGCTTATAATACTGACTACTCGTTCTTACAAGGTATTGCCATGACTGCAAGTTCTGGTGACGGAGGCTATGGGGTTGAATATCCCGCCGCATCCCCTTATCTGACGGCAGTAGGTGGTACGACACTTACCGCTTCTGTCACACCCACAAGTTTAACGTGGTCCCAGACAGTGTGGTCAGGAGCCGGAAGCGGCTGCTCAGCCTATGAACCACAGCCGGCTGGGCAAGGTACATGGAATACAGCATGCCCCAGCAACCGTACGGTTGCAGACACTTCTGCCGACGCGAACCCAAACACAGGCGTAGCCGTATATGACTCTTTCCATGAGCCTGGCTGGATGGTGTTCGGTGGTACAAGTGTCTCTTCGCCCACCATCGCATCAGTCTATGCTCTAGCAGCCGGTTCCGAGGGAACCTTATTCAATCCTTCACCAGCTCAGCTTTATCAATATTCGGAGACTCAAACCCAACCGGGACCGCTTTACAACGTCACGTCCGGTTCCAACGGATCGTGTGGAACATACTTGTGCAACGCCAGCAGTACTTACAGTCCCGCCGGTATGCCCGCCTACGACGGACCAACCGGTAACGGGACACCAAATGGGCCAACTAGCTTATCGGCTTTCTAGCATCAGCGGGAAGTCAAACCATCTCCCCCTGGAGATGGAACCTATCGAAAATTTGACACCGAAACCTGGAAGTGCGAAACCTCAAGGGAACAGTGGAACCTGCACGACATGATTTGCTCATCCAGTCCAAATTCGCGATTCGGGTTGAAACTTGACGAGTGGGCATATTGGTAACCTGCGTTAAAAGGATTGCCCTCTGTCCCACAGTTCACCAGTAGGGAGTGTTGATGAAGATTATCTCACCAAACCAGGAGCAGGGGAGCACCCGCACCGCGGGTCCAACATTCACTGGGACGGTATACCTATTCATGACCATGCCAACCACAGATGGCGTGACAATTAATAATGTTTGCTTCTCGCCCGGCGCAAGGACATTCTGGCACAGCCACGAACACGGGCAGATACTTATGGTACTTGCGGGTAAGGGATTGGTTCAGGCCGAAGGCGAGCCGGCACGGGAAATTTATGAGGGCGATACAGTGTGGGTCCCGTCTGGGGAACGCCACTGGCATGGTGCAAGCAAAGATAACTATATGACCCACAAAGCAATCTCAATGGGAAATACCCACTGGGGCGAAGAGGTTGCCGCCAATGACTAGGGAGTTTGAACCTAGAAATAGCCCTCAGTCTTCGATGTCCTTTCAGTCTTTTTCTGGATATAATTCTTAAATTGACGGGATCTCCCATCAGGCAGCTCAACATTTTGTTGCCTAAAGACAATGGCCTTGTCTGAATAAGTATCGGCCTGAACTCTTAGCAAATACTTTTACGAATGGCCAGAAAATGAATTAATCTTTCATTCGAAGTAACTATCGAAAGTATTCCATTCTCAGCAGCAAAGCTCAAACTTTTGGCAGCCAAGGATTTGGAATATTAGTCACGTTCTTGGTGGGAAGAGCGTAATTGATCAGTTGTCAACGATTAGGGGTAACATAATGGCACCAGAATCAGATAAGACCGTTAGACATTGGTCCGGCGAGCCGGTTACATTGGCTCT
>JABEUP010000214.1 GCA_013044365.1 Acidimicrobiaceae bacterium | reverse complement strand
GAGATGACGTAGGCCTGGTGGTGGACAAGGACAGGGTGGGGTTGACCGCAGTTGCCGATACTGACCTTGGCGGCATTGTCGCTGTTTCATTCGAAGAGGCGGCGAAGGTTCACATCGGCTCAAAAATAGTAACCAACATGATTTGTGCTGCCGCGCTGGCTCGATTGTTGGGGGCGATATCTTTGGAAAGTCTTTCAGAGGTCGCGGAAATGAGATCGCCGGCGGCCTTTAAAGGAAAGAATCTTCAGGCCGTCAAGCTCGGTTGGCGGATGATGGATGAATACCTTGACACCCATTCTCTTTCATGGCGGGCCACGGGCCACGAAGTTGGCAATTTGAATTCAAGACTCACCAATGGCGGCGAGGATGCTAGCAAAGGAAGGGCAGGCCAGGGTGCGCTCACCGCTTGAAGGTGTCAGAGTACTGGATCTTTCACAAGGGGCAGCAGGGCCGATTGCGGCCATGATGCTCGGTGAGTACGGTGCCGATGTCATAAAGGTGGATCCGCCCGGCGGAGAGTGGGGGCGTAAGCTTGGTCCGCCTTTTATCGGGGATCAGGCTGCTGCGTATCTGGGAATGAACCGCAACAAGCGTTCCATAGTTGTAGACCTCAAACGCACATCGGGCCGGGAGGTCCTGGCCAGCCTGGCCGGGGTCTGTGACGTGGTTTTAGAAAGTTTCAGGCCCGGGGTATTGGATCGTTTGGGATTCTCTTACGAAACTCTCGTTTCTGAGAGACCGGAAATAATCTGGTGCTCCATTACGGCGTTTGGCCAAGACGGTCCCTGGCGCGAAAAGCCGGGCGTGGATGGAATAGTCCAGGCTATGTCCGGAATAATGAGCGTGACCGGAGAGCCTGACGGTGCTCCGGTAAAAGTTGGGGTGCCGGCAGCCGACACCGTGGCAGGCCTGGTTGCCAGCCAGGGAGTCCTTTTGGCGTTGCTGGTCCGTCAAGCAACCGGACTGGGTCAGAGAGTCGACGCTTCTTTGTTGGATTCGATGTTAATGTTTCAGACCGTTCCTTGGTCTATGTTCCAGGCAAGCGGTAAATCTCCGGGCAGGCAGGGCAGCGCCGCCCCCTATTCCGCCCCCAACGAGGCATTTCCTACCCAGGACGGCCATATCATGGTCGCCGCCTATTGGCCAGACCGCTGGAGGAAGTTTACCGAGGTGATCGAGCGCCCGGAGCTAGCCGATGACGGCCGTTTTTCAGACCTTGCCCAAAGAGTGGCCAACCGCAACCAACTGCATCAGGAACTTTCCGTTATTTTCGAAAAAGCCCCTACCGACTACTGGGTAAAGAAGCTGGAAGGTTCAGACGTGGTCTGCGCGAAGATATACGACTACGAATCTCTGGCCAAAGAAGGCCACCTTGACAACGAGGAACGATTTCCCGTCCTGTATCACCCGACATTGGGCAGGATGCCCGGGGTGGGGATGCCAGCCAAGCTGTCAGCCACTCCTGCCCGTATTCAAAGAGCCGCTCCATTGCCGGGTGAGCACACGGTAGAGATATTGACCGATGTCGCCGGGGTTTCCGGGGATTTGGTGAAGCAGTGGCTTTCCGAGGGAGTCATAGAGCAGTTGGAACAAGCCAATGGATAAAAGGTGTGGATTCATGGAGGTGGATGACAATTGAGCGGGTTGGTCCAGTCGTCTCTTGCTGAGGGCGTAACGGTCGTGACTATCAACAGGGCGGAAGCACTCAATGCTCTCACTCCTGAAATGCTCGCTGAGCTATCGGAGCTGTTTGTAGAACTTGACCGGACCGCGGAATGCCGTGCGGTAGTACTGGCCGGCCAACCAAAGGCATTTTCCGTTGGAGCAGACCTGAAAGGCAGGGTTGCCGAATATGACTCCGGCGGTGCACGGGACCCTATGGGAGAGATCATAAGGGGACTTTTTTCCCAGATGGAGAAAATCTCCAAGCCGGTTATAGCTGCTCTGGCCGGCTATGTGCTGGGAGGAGGATTCGAGTTGGCACTGGCCTGTGATTTGCGCATTGCAGATTCCACCGCAAAGTTCGGATTCCCAGAGGCAAACGTAGGCAGCATGCCCGGAGCCGGTGGCACTCAACGCTTGACCAGATTGGTGGGACCATCGGTAGCCATGGAGCTAATGTTCGGCGGTGAGCGCATTAGCGCAGATGAAGCTTACCGGCTTGGAATTGTGAACAAAGTGGTGGCAGAAAATGAGGCCGTTTCCGCCGCGGTAGATTTCGGGAAAAAGATTGCCGGCAAGGCTCCGCTTTCAATCGACCGGATCAAGCGCAGCGTCTACGTGGCTACCAGTTCAGATTTAGCCACCGGTATTGAGTTCGAGCAGATCAGCCATGCATTCCTTCGTGGCACCAAGGACCGAGAAGAAGGTATGCGTGCTTTTGTTGAAAAGCGGGTTCCGAAATTCACGGGAAGGTGATGATTACAAATGGGCATTAAAGATCGTGTTGCCATAGTTACCGGTTCAGGCCAGGGAATCGGTGAGGGGATCGCCCGAAGTCTGGCTGGGGCCGGAGCGGCAGTGGTGTTGAACGACATAGACGAGCAAAGAGTCTCGGCACTTTCCGATGAGATGAAGGCAGCCGGATTTGAGGCTTGTTATTACGTCGGCGACATCTCGACTAAAGACGGTGCCGCAGGGCTGGCGGAGTGTGCCAGAGACAACTACTCAAGGTTGGACATCTTGGTGAACAATGCCGGTATTGCCCGCGACAAGTGGCTGGTAAAGATGACCGAAGAGGATTGGGACGAGGTAATAAGGATCAATTTGAAGTCCCAGTTCCTTTGCACCCAGGCTGGGGTCTCCCAGATGATGGAAGCCAATTACGGGCGGATAGTCAACATCGGGTCCCGTGCCTGGCTAGGCGGGCCGGGACAGGCAAACTACTCGGCATCCAAAGGGGGGGTAGTGAGCTTTACCCGCACCCTTGCCCTTGAGTTCGCAAAATACCAGATAACGGCAAATGCGGTAGCTCCCGGGCTTGTGGACAGCCCTTTGTTTCGCAGTCTGAGCCAGGAGAATCAGGAGCGGCTTACCAAGACGGTTCCTGTCGGACGCATTGGCGGTCCGGATGACATTGGCCATGCCGTCGCATTCTTTGCCGATGATGACTCATGGTACATAACAGGTCAAGTGCTCTACGTATGCGGTGGCCGAAGCGTTGGAGCCTATTAAGTCAAATCTTGGAGCCAGCGAGGGGTTACCAACCCAGAT
>JABEUP010000213.1 GCA_013044365.1 Acidimicrobiaceae bacterium | reverse complement strand
TGACGCCATCTACCAGGGAGGCAGGCGTATAGATCCCGAAAGGGCCCCGGGTCGGATTGGGTTGGTTATCTGACGGCATAATCCAACATTGTAGCAAAGATAGGATATCCCGACAAGTATTCAATATTGGAATATCCCTACATCTTCGCTATGTCAGGATATTCCGATACGGTAGATATAAAGGAGGACTCCAACAGCCTGGGCGAGGACGGAAGTTCGAACGTCTCGCCGTTCGCACGGCTGGAGGCTGGAGTCCCACAGACCAGGGGAGTACAAGTCAAGGAATGGAGCCAACGGCTGAACGACGGATTCTCCTTGGCGATCCATCCTTGGAAATCTCACAGCCGGAGCATCGGCGAAAGCAGTTTTCCCGAAAATTACCCGAAGGCAGGGTGCTATCCCACAAAAATCCCACCAATGCGGTCGAATCGTGTTGGCCAGTTCCCACAGGTCAGGAGCGGCCAGTGCTCCAAAGTACCTGGTTGAATGCTAATTCCAGGCGACGGGGAGGACCACTTAAAACCGTGTGGACGAACGACAATGGTCTCATAACCCGATGTCGTCTTTAGTGGGAACTCAGAGGGATTCTTCAACATTGATTGCCTGTGTGGGCATAAGATGAAAAAGTCCGTGGATTCCTAAGCCAATTGACACAATTATTGGCACCTAACAACGTAGGAGGTCGTCGATGTCGACGCGATCCATTTATGACTATGTCCCACATCACCAGACAAAGGCGAAGCTGGATCATGGCTCTAACCCGGTAAAGGTACATGACCAGCTGCCACGCGGTAATGCCGCTGCCAGGTTCAATGCCCGGCTCGCGGTAAAGGTAACCAACGGAGTTGGAACTATGTGGTGTGCCTACGCCTTCGCTGCGCTGGCTATCGTTAGTCTTCCGGCAGCTATCACTTCCGGCAATCCTGTCGTGCTCGTATCGTGGATCTCGCAGACCTTCCTGCAGTTGGTCCTGTTGTCCGTGATTATAGTGGGGCAGAATGTACTGGCCGCGGCTGCTGACAAGAGAGCTGAAGCCACCTACAACGATGCCGACGCGGTGCTGCATGAAGTAATCAAGCTCCAGGAGCACCTTCTTGCTCAGGACGAGATACTGGATCGCCTGATGAGCAATGCTGGGGAATAATAATCGTTCTGCGGGAAAGCGAAGGCTTTAACCGGACAGACGCATTAGCGGCAAATGCCACGTGCAGAATTATGACTAGCCCTTGATGATGATTGGATCGATCATTTGTGTCGGGATTCTGTGCTGTTGCCGGTACACATATAACCAGGAAGCCCCCTGGGCTTACAGCTGATCTTGTGGTTTCATACGTAACCCTCACCCCAATTATGTCTGGCAAATCCTAGAGAGGAATTGTGGAGGATTGAAATTGCAGTTGGAGATGGTTCCAGGCAGGGCGCCGTCTGATGTTATCTCCCACTGATATTTCAGATGAATTGATGGGAGGAGCTGGGACAGTTATATGCTGGTCTTTTTTATTTAGCAAGGCTCCGGCTGTGTGCTGGGTAACGCTTCAGACGGATAATATCGTCGGTATAGATTGAAAAAGATCAGATTAAACCTAAGTACTTGGCCCGTGACGTCGGAGTACGGAGGCCTCAATGGCACTTACGAGACTGTTTACGGCAAGCGCCAGCAATCCTGCCACTACCAGAAGCGCGTAAACCTCTGCCGAGTTGAAGTTTTGCTGAGCCGACAATATTAATGCACCAACTCCGGAAAGGTTTGTAATGAACTCTGCCAAAAGAGTTACTATTAGTGCCAGGGGTGCTGCGACTCTGATCCCTAGCAGAATGCCTGGCAGAGCGGAACCGATCATGACACTCAGCCTATGCCAGCCACTGAGTCGGAGGTTGATGATCGAGCTTGAGAGCACTGGGCTCAGGTTTTGAATTTCTGCCCTGGTGTTCAAAAGTATCGGCCATATTGAGCTGAGAACAACGATTACCAATGCCATTTTGGTGTTTGTCCCCAGCACGATCGCTGCAGCAGGAACCAGGGCAGCGGCAGGCAGATTACGTAGGAAATCCAGCAACGGATCGAGAGCTTTGCCGCCCCACCGGATACTCCCCAACGCAATTCCGAGTGAAGTTCCGATCAAGGCGGCCACGATTATTGACTCGATGAATGTTAAGGAGGTTGCCAGTATCGAGGACCAAAGGTTACCCTGCTGTTCTACCCCTTGAATTGCCGTCCACCAATGGCTTGGCAACGGAAAGAACACTGAATGGGGATTGCCGAGGAACTGCCATATGACCAGCAGGATGGCAATTGGAAGTAGACCAATCATGGGAGCGACGCCTTTACCGTCATGATGCCTCCGGTTGCCTCTGATGCCTGATTTTGTCAGAGAGATGGGTGTCCGGGTCGTCATGAGGGGTTGCTTTCCCTTGACCGCTCAACTGGGGACAATGCTTGCGCGCTATAAAGAAAGATCGAATTTAGCAGGTAACCTACAATTCCCACTGTCACTATGTAGGCAAACATCTCGGACGGGTGAAGTGCCTGTTCGGCGGAAATGAGCGCATATCCAATTCCTTGCGGAGTACCTACGATTTCTGAAACAACCGTGAGAACAAGAGAAAGTCCAAGCCCGAGACGTAATCCCACCAGTATTAGCGGAAGGCTTGATGGGAAGATCAATTTTCGCATCCGCTCCCATCGTGACATTCTTAGCATATTCCCAACGTCAAGCAGTTCAGTGCGGGTTTGGTGTACCCCAGAGACAGTATTGACAATTATCGGCCAAATTGCAGCATAAGTTGCAATGACTATTTCGAGCTTGAGCGTAAATCCGAAAATTATGACGCCTACAGGGATTAGCGCGATTATAGGAAGCGACCTCAGTACGTCCACGCTGGCCATAATGCCTTTCCAAATTGGAACTGAGAGCCCGATCACCAATCCCAGGCAGATCCCAAGAACGCCGGCTATCACCCAGGCAAGTAAAGCTACTAGAACTGTGTGTGCGGTATTTTCCAACAATGCGCCTGAACTGATAAGAGTTTGAAGTGCTTCAGCCACCGACACCGGAGTTGGAAAATACCGAAATCGAATCAGACCGGTCACTATTGAAAGTTGCCATATAACAACCATAGTTACTGGTGCAATCCAGCCGATGAGCTTACTCCGTCGTCGGTGCGGCGCCATGGGCTTTTCTCATCTGCTCGTAGACCTGGTGTCGCAGCCTCAGAAACTCAGCGGATTCTTTGGTTGAGATCTGGCTTCTCGTGCCTGTCAGGGGTATATCAAGCTCGTAGGTTAGGGAGGCCGGGCTGCCCGACAATAGCATCAATCGGTCACCTAGATAGACGGCTTCATCGATGTCGTGGGTGATGAACACGCATGTTGCCTCGTGTAGAGAGCGCACCCTGAGTAGTTCATCCTGTAGACCCTCTCGAGTCATCGCATCAAGTGATCCGAACGGTTCATCAAAGAGAAGCACCTGAGGTTTCATGGCCAACGCTCTCGCAATCTGCACACGTTGCTGCATGCCTCCCGAAAGTTCCCACGGGTATGAGTCCTGGTATTTTTGGAGGCCGACTATTTCCAGAGCTTCATCGACCCTGAGGCGGCTCTCTTCTCTCGGAATGCGGCCCTCTATTCCGAGTGCCACATTCTTTTTCACCGTGCGCCAACGTAGCAGAGCATTGCCGTAATCCTGAAATACTAATACTGCGTCGCCGGCTGGACCCTCAAGTTTCTGACCTTGAAACGTTATCTCACCTTCAACGGGAATTAGGCCAGCCAAAGCTCGAAGCAAGGTCGTCTTGCCGGTTCCGGACGGTCCTACTATTGAAAGGCACTCCCGTTTTCGGACCTCAAAGTTAAGAGATTGTAGGATTTGGCGGTCTTGTCCACGCCGCCGCAAGTTAACCGACAAGTCTCGAAGTTGATAGACAATCCCATCAGTATTTGCTTGAGTTGTCACTTTGTGACCATCCGGTATTTGCCGCTCGTCTGCCACGTCAATTGGTTACTTTACCTGAAGAGAACTGACTGGTGGAGGGTTTTTGATTACTCCCAGTTTAACCATGACGTTTTCCCAGCTTGTCAAGTCTTGCGGCCTCAGAGCAGTGTTGAATACCGGGAAGGTAAAGCTCTGAATCACTGAAACAGGTAGGCCCGTGTACTTCGCCAACACACTTCTCGCAGTCTGGTCGTTGGCGGAAATGTAGGTTTGAGCCTGGTTGAGACTATTTACAAATTCCTTGACTGCGGTGGGGTTTTTAGATGTCCATGTACTGTCGGCAATCCAGAAGATGCTTGCCAAGCTGGATCCGACTGCATCGTAGGGTTTGAGAAGCTCAGTGTTGCCGGCTTTGACCAATGCGGTAATAAAAGGTGGTACCGCCAGTACTGCTGGAACATTGTTTGCCTTTAGGTTATCGACCATTGTCGGACCGGCCATGGTAACAAACTTTATGCCCTTGGGATTTAGGCCGTGGGTGAATAGATCGTACTCAAGTGCATAGGTCAGCGTCCCATTTAGCGTGAGGGTCCCTACTGTCTTTCCTTCCAGGTCTGCCAAAGTCTGGATTCCACTGGTTGGACTTACCACTAGTGCACTGGCGGGATTGGTTGCTGAATCGACGGAGGAGCCCGAAACTTCCACAACGGGTAATCCTGAGGCTGCGGCGCTGATAAGTTCCGTGGGAGTGCTAAGTACGATGTCGAATGTATTTCCCAGAGTGCCCGGCAAGGTGGAGAGATTTTGAATTTTAGTGAAGTTAACCTTGAGATTGTTCTTTGCGAAGATGCCCTCGTCTTGGGCAATCCAGGCTGGCAATGCCGTGGCATTAGGATCGTAGGCCACATTTATCGTAGTGATCGCAGGTGCGGCAGATGTTGTTGGGGATCCGCTCGAACTAGCGGGGGAACTCGATGACGATCCGCACGCAGCGAGCGCAATTGAACCAACGGCTAAAAGAGAGACGATGTTTCGTCTGCTTTTCGAATTCGGCATATTTCCTACTCCTTGTCAATGGGAAAGATGGCTTTCCCGATAAAGTAAAAATCAATTTGAATGTGAATTTCTGACTTCGCTGTAGACATGTCTTGCTGAGCAAACGACAGTGGTTTCCCCCAAAGGCGCTTTTTGGCCAGCCGAGACACCCTCTCTTCTCGGCGGGACACTATCACAGGGTGTGAGTAGTGTCAATGACATGGCCTGCGATTGCGACTGCCTAATTGACGTCCTGCGTCGCGGATCTATTCCTGCATATCTACCTGCACTATCTGTTGCCGGAATAACATGTGGCCCGGTAAAACCCGAGGTCTGACGAGCTGAAAGGACTGTAATTTGATTAGCGGTGAGGGCCGCGTGTTATTGGCCAGGGTGGCCGATATTGCGGTGGGAATTGAGTTTCCACTAAGCGGTAAAAATGGACTTATCTCTGGGAGTTGTGTTGGGGGTAGGTATCTTCGCGAATCTGGAAAACTCCCGTCAAGTGTCTGGGATGTCATTTGTCACGCTCAGAAATTGCCGCAAGGACCGCATTCATAATCTCGGGGTAAGTGCCACACCGGCAAATATTTCCTTCAAGGTGATCGGATATCGCTTGTTTGTCCGGATGATGATTTTCTGCAAGAAGCTCTGTGGTCATCATTACGAATCCTGGGATGCAGTAGCCGCACTGGAGGGCTCCCGCGTCTATAAATGCACGAACGACAAGGTCGCTACTTCCAAGGCCTTCACTAGTTTGAATCTCTGTGTTTTCGCACCTAGAAGCTAGTGTAAGGCACGAACTAACACTGTGTCCATCTATTAGGACTGTGCAGGAGCCACATGCACCTACACCGCAACCCTCCCGTACGCTGGTTAGCCCAAGTCGTCTCAAGACGTCGAGCAGCAGTTCTCCATCGCTGAATTCCACAGAGTGATCAGTGCCATTGATATTCAAAGTGAGGTTCATATTCTTATTTTCCTTGCTCTGCGAGAGCATTGAGCACTCTTTCTGGCGTCAGCGGCAATGTTGTTATTCGGACTCCAATGGCATCTCTAACCGCGTTTGCGATTGCCGGCGCAATTGGTATTATGCCTGTCTCTCCAACACCCTTTGCTCCGAAGGGACCGTTGCGATGAGGATTCTCGATGATGATAGGAGTCAGCCTGTCAGGAAGGTCTTTTATGGATGGCAACTGGTAATCAAGCAGTGTGCCATTTATCATCTGGCCTTCGTCGAAAACTATCTCGTCAAAAAGGGCGTGTCCCATTCCCATGATTGCACCGCCAGCCAGTTGCTGTCTTACAAGTGTGGGGTTGATTGCCCGTCCAACGTCTCCTGCCACTGCGAGGTGGCGAATATGGATCCGGCCGGTACGGATATCCACTGCGACTTCGGCAGCCGCGGCACCGGCAAACCAGTGTTCGGTGACTTTGCTTGACTGTCCGGACTCTTTGTCGTAGGGAGTCCATTCGGTAGTGAAGTTTGCCTCAGTGGTCATCGTTGTCCCGGTGGCACCGAATTGTGAGAGCATTAGTTCTTCGATTGATATAATGCGCTGGGTGGAACTCGAAAGAATTCCTCGGGAGGTCAATTTGCAGTCGCTGACCGAGACTCTCATCTGTGCGGCTGCCATATCAACTAAACGATCCCGCATATTCTCGGAGGCCTTTTTGACTGCATTGCCGCTATGGTAAGTGGAGCGGCTTCCGGCGGTGATGGTGTCATAAGGCGTGACATCGGTGTCTGGACTCACGACTCGTATCTGGCCAGGGCTGAGGTAAAGAATGTCAGCCGCAATCTGGGCCATAATAGTATCGCTTCCTTGACCCATTTCAACCGTCGAAATTAGCAGGGTTGCGCTTGAGTCCTGGTTCAATTGGAGTACCGCGTTCGATACCGTCGGGGTGAGCACCGCTTTTAGTCCCACGGCGACTCCACGTCCCCACCTCCAATTGCCAGCTTTTCTTTGCATCGGTTCATCCCAACCGACTGCGTCGGTGACTGCATCCAGGCATCCAACAAAATCAGCGCTATGCATGACCGTGCCCATCGGAGACATGTCACCTTCGCGCAGCAGATTTCTGCGACGGAACGCAGCTGGGTCTTGTTCTAGATTTCGGGCAAGCTCATCTATCAGCGATTCATGCGACCAGGTAACCTGTGGTACTCCGAATCCACGAAATGGCCCCGCTGACGGTTTATTTGTGTAAATACACCGGGAAGTAATCCTAGCGTTTTCAATCCGGTACGGACCGCATGCAACCATGCCCGACTTGGCCGCGATACGCGGACCCACGTCTGCGTAGGCTCCGGTGTCATAACGAACGTCCGCACTGGCAGAAACGATGTTGCCTTCCGCATCAGCCGACATTTGTGAACTCACAGCTACTCCATGACGGGTTGTGAGGACGAATGACTCTTCTCGGGTCAACTCGAGTCGCACGGGAAGTTTTTGGGTCCAGGCAATTGCCGCCACCAGAGGTTCGAGCCGGTCATACATTTTTGAACCAAAGCTGCCACCGAGTGCCGATGTTCTTACCCGGACCTGATTCAATCTGATGTGCAGCATCGAGGCAATTGTCTGGCGTACATAGGATGGTGTCTGGGTGGTGGATACAAGCTCCAGACGGTCATCCTCTATCCATGCGGACGCGTTGAAAAGTTCGATAGCAACATGGGAGGTCGGTGGTGTCCAGAACTCTCCAGTGACCGTCGTGGCAGCCTTTTGTAATCCGGTGTCGGTATCACCTAGAAGCAAGTGGTACTCGTAGTTTACGTTTGTTTCTTTCCGACCGGAGAGGTGCTTGAGATCCTGGAATATCACAGATGGCCGGAGTTCGGAGTGAACAAAAACCTGGCCGTTTACTGCTGCGTCGATGTCGAGTACCGGGGTCAGACCTTCATATTCCACGAAAATCTCATCTGCGGCAGCCCTGGCCGTTGCCAGATCTGTGGCAATTACCACAGCCACTGGCTCCCCGAGGTAGCGAACACGCTGCCATGCCAGTGGCGGCTGGTCAGAAAACGCCGGACCGGTCATCATCTCCTCTCCGAGCACGTTGTGAAGATCCGCTCCGGTAACAACTTTGATTACCCCGGGAACTGCCAGCGCGCCTTCGTAGTCTATGTGTACGATTCGGGCATGAGGTTGACTGGCGCGGTGAACCCCCAGGTAAAGGCACTTAGGAACTGGAAGGTCTGCTGTGTATCGAAATGTTCCCATAACTTTTGACTCAGCGTTGGTCCGTTTCCAGCTTTGACCGACTGCTGCGCTGTCTTCAATTTCGATTGCAGGGGCTTCATTACTCACTGGGATTACTCCTCCATGCGTTTCTGACAGCATCCTCAACTGCAACGCGGCCAAGTTTGCGCTTATATTCAGCTCCACCTCGTATATCGGGCAGCGGGTCCATCATTTGCATGGCTTGTTCCAACGCCGCCTCAATTATTTCGTCTTCCTGGAGACCGGATATTTCAATCGTTGAAAGAACTGGGGTGGGGGCGAGCGCACCTAAGGCGAAACGCAGGGTTTGCGGATTTCCTTGATTTCCAATAATCGCGACGGCGGCTGACGCACTCGGCCAGTCATTGGCGCTAAGGCTTGACAGTTTGACGTAGTTCGATGCTGTGATCTTGTTAGATACCGGTATCTCGACGGCGGTTATCAGTTCTCCTTGTTTAATTTCAGTGACCTGAAATCCTACGAAGAAATCTTCAATGGATACCCGGCGGATACCTCCGATGGATGACAGCTCTATCGTGGCACCGAGTACCAAAAGCGCTACCGGGGGATCGAGGCGATAGTCGCCATGGGCGATATTTCCACCCACGGTAGCAGTGTTTCGAATACGCGGGTTTGCCACCTTTGAGTAGGCCGCCGACGCCAGGGGAATGGACTGTTTGACCATCGCATCACGTTCCATGTGTCGAATAGAGACCATGGGTCCTATTCGTAGTCCGTCTGCGATAATGCTGATATCCGCTAGCCCGGGAATACCGGATATGTCAACAAATGATGATGCGGAGAGAAAACCCTGTTTGTGCAGTATTTGAAGAGCGGTGCCCCCGCCGTAAACCAACGCATCACCATCTTGATTTAGCAGGTCACAGGCTTCCGCGATGCTTTCGGGACGGAGTATCCGGGGGCTCATTTGGATCTCCTGAAGAAAGCCACGAGTTTTGCGAACCAGCTTCGTTTCTTAGGCTCAGCCTGAGAAAGAAGAGGCAAACGCTCTGATGATATTGTCATGGTAGGCCCGGGGTTCTCGCTGGAAAGTGCCGGTTCTGGCTCGCCTGCCGTGCTTGGTGTGGTTAGCTGTTGCTGAGCTGTACATGCG
>JABEUP010000027.1 GCA_013044365.1 Acidimicrobiaceae bacterium | reverse complement strand
GGGCTACCTTTAAAACTCTTTCGTCGTCTTTGTGTTTGTCGATGAGATTTTGGGGTGTTTCGCAGGTTAACAGTTTGCCTCGGTCGATTATGGCGACTCGGTCGCACACCGCCTGGGCCTCCTCCATCGAGTGAGTCGTCAACAAAATGCTCCCGCCGATTTGGCGTATGTGCTCTATACGGCTCCAGAGTTGGCGGCGCGACTGAGGGTCTAAACCCGAGGTTGGCTCATCGAGGAGCAGAAGCGTGGGGTTGTGTATCATGGCGATGAACAGCGCCAGGCGCTGCTGCTGTCCACCGGAAAGCTGCTTGAAGGGTTTACCGGACTCGCTTGAAAGACCGATCTCCTCTAGTCTCTCATCGATTTCAGAACGGGAAATTGTGACCCTGTAAAGCCCGGCATAAAGCCTGATGATCTGTGTAATGGTGAGTTCGGACTGGAAGCTGGTTGTCTGGAGTTGTACGCCCATTCTGATCTTAGCCCGCTCAGGGTCCTTTTTTAGGTTAATCCCATCCAGCAGAATCTCACCGGAGCCGGGGCGGATCAGTCCTTCGATTGCGCTCAGAATGCTTGTCTTGCCTGCTCCGTTGGGTCCCAGAAGACCAAAAATCTCACCTCTTCGGATCTGGAAACTGACTTCGTTGACAGCGACCTTGGGCCCGTAAGCGACGCTCAGGTGATCCACCTCCAAGATGCTGCTCAGATCGGATTCTGCTGGCTGGCTCATTCGGGTTCCTCCCTGGAGCGGGTCCAACTAAGCGCTCTTGGTATTAGCTGGTGTGCGAGTGTGTCGATCGCAGCCAATACTTTGGAGAGTTCCTCCGGCGTTGGGATGTCGAGAGCCTTTGCAATGGTGTCGTCAATAGGAACTGATGCCCGCTGTCTTGCCATGAGAGCGAATTCTTTGGTACCTGAGACCAACGTTCGGCGGCGATCAGCCGGGTCAGTCTCTACATAGCATGCTCCGAGGTCACGGAAGTGTGCTACAGAGGCTGAAACCTGGCTCTGCGTAAGTCCGGTTCGAGCGACTATGTTGCTGACGGTGGTGCCGGGATGCTCGAATATGTCTAATAGGATCGCTCTGTTGCTGAGGGGTATCTGATCGCCGCCCGGTTGCGGCATCGCCTCTTCTCCCAATTTGGTGAGTTTGCGTCCAAGAAGGAAGAGCTCCAAAGCATTCATGTATCTAAAATGATACATCTATTTAGATATATTGTCTAGATTCTAATTTTGCTTGCGATATTGACTGGCCTGAGGTTCCAACCAAGCGGTTCATAGTTGCTAGATTCGCGGAGGAGGCAGCTTGGGACTGTTTTTTGGCTTGCCATCTACGAGGACGAATGCAACCAGGGCAGGCTGGTCAGTCTCGTTGCGCCATCCATGGTTGGTACCCAGCTGAATGAGTACGTCCCCTTCTTTCATGACTACGGTGGAGTCGTCAAGATCCATGGTTATTTCGCCTTTTATGCAAATCACATAGTCAACGGTATCGGTTCTATGCATAGCTGGATAGGTGGCGCCCGGTGCGCTTTCAATTATGCAAAAACGGGTACCGCCCGGCGGGGGCGGAGTGCCGAGCTTCCAAAGACCAGCGTCTTCAGTATTGAGAAAATCAGCAGGTGTTTCCTTGGTTGCCCACATCAAGGTTGACCGACGGGTACCCAGCCCCCGATAATTTTCGGCTTCGCCGTCAGAAATAATAACGGACTTGCCAGACTCGTCATGTCCCGCCACAATACGACGAATTGGGATATAGCTTCGTGCGCTATCTGCCATGTCTCCAGATTCAATCCCTAGTTACAGCGCCGTTTTCGGCATATCTATAACTTTATCAATAGCGCAAAGCCCTGTTTTAATTTTGGAAAGCGGCTTGTGCTGAGAAATCGAACCCAGCGTCAAAGTTTTCATGCGGAATATACACCACATATCGAGATGCTTGCATATTTTGGAAAGTACCGACGATTAAAAGTACGGCAGTCCGATGCTCCACAGGATCACCGGGATTGCCGCTCGCGTGAATTTGGATTATAAGTCACTTATGACATACAAAGTTTAACTAACTGAATCAAAATACAAGGTTGCAGATTGGTAAGAGTTAGTCGATCTTTAAACTGAACTAAGAACGTAGTGTTCTTAGTTCAGGTCATCATAACTTCTTTGGGGTATTTCTAAGTAATGAAATGCTTAGAGAAGCCGTACGTCAACAGCCTGCAAACCTTTGGGCCCGTTTTGAGTCCCAAATTCTACAGCCTGTCCCTCTTCAAGGCCTTTATAGCCGTTCATTTGAATAGCACTGAAGTGAACGAAAACGTCTTCACCATTATCCTGAGAAATAAAGCCGAAGCCCTTCTCGGAGTTGAACCACTTTACTGTACCGGTCGCCACAGCGGCGACCTCCCTTCTTTAAAAAATAACCACGAAACAGAAGGGAAATTCCGGATTCCAACGAAGGACGTCTTACAAAGACAGCGGTCAGATGGGTCGGCTACCCCTTCCTAAAGAACCATACTAGCACCCGGAGGGAAATATATGAACACCCTGCCTTGTCAGCCATTAAATCGGCGTTCGCGAAGCTCGGCGTTGGCGTACCATTTAGCGTTCATTGATTAGGCCGATTGTCCGGCTGGTCTTAGGGGAGATGAGTATTCGAGTCCGCTTTGATCCGGTATGCGCGCTGTGTATGACCTGTTCAGCCACGGATCCTCGGCTCTTCGGACCGGCAAGCATTGCTGGAATGTCTTCCTGCTGTTTGTGGTTATTGCCTGCATGTGGTTTATCTGAAGCATTATTTTCCGGTTCCAGTGGTCTCGAAATAAAAGTCGGTCAAATAACTGAAGCGGCAGCCGGGGTGGCAAGGGGGGCTATCCGGAAGAGTCAAGAATTAGACTTTCGGCTCAACCAGTTTCAGGTACAACCGGTCAGGTCCGTGTGATTTGCCGGCCAACTGTTCAGGTAGCTGGTGAAGAACATGGAGTTCCGATGAGATTCTACTGGTCAAATTAGTTGGGCATCTCCTGGTGTGCCAGTACCCAATTGCTCGCAATTTCCCGTTGCGCCAGCGCCAGAGGGTAACCACGGTCGCACACCGCATAATTGGACTGCGACTCGACGCCATCTTTGGCGTTTAGACCGTAGTGGCTGTAACTGTTGAAGGTAGACGGTGTTCCCTGGTTCGGTTCTGGCCAGAGATTGGCAAGATTGGATGATCCTCCCAGTTCGAGCGGTATCAGATGATCGAATTCGTACTGTGATGGGCTGCCAGTCAGTCCGTAAGCTCGCATGAGTGCATACTTTGCAGGTTCAGTAAGTGAAACAGGAGGACGTACGGAAGCGCTGTATCCGGTTTTACAAATGGTGGTGCGCAGGTTCGCGGTATCAACTAAGGGAGTTGTGGAGCCGGGAGTGCATTGGGGGTCCGGCAAGATCCAGGTCCCGCTATAACTGAAGTGACAGCTTCCAGCGGCAGGAACTTGTCCTTCCAGCCCGTGAGAAGTCCATCCATTTGCGTTTGCGACCACTACTGAAATTGAGGGATCCTTGCTCCCTATGGGTGCCGAGATGCCTGGTGCGGTGTTGCATCCAGTCAAAACAGTTATCAACACTGCAAGTTTTCCGGTGTGAAGAGCCCAACCAGGTGGTGCCATGAACCCAATTTAACCGAAATATATCGGCCCCGTCCTTTTCGGCGCTCCCATTAGGCGCATAACCTTCTTCCGTGAACGGATTTGGCGTCAAATACCAAATATT
>JABEUP010000212.1 GCA_013044365.1 Acidimicrobiaceae bacterium | reverse complement strand
GGGTGACTCGACCCCAGAAGAAGTAACCTACCATCGAAGAGAATTAGCAGTCCATGCTGATTATGCGTGCGTCCGCCTTGGCTGCCAGGTCGAGACTAAGTGACAAGCATGACGCTGTTGGTCGAGTTTGACTACGATTGACCGTGTGCGAACCGCAAGCTAAGGGGCTTCATCGCCAAGAAGCTTTGGTTCGCGTTCTTTAATGCGAGTGCTTCTAGAGCTGCAAACTAGTAGACGCACAGAGCAGGAACCACACCAGTGTGATTGCCGGTGGGGTTCCTGCATTTCACTCACTCGACTTCTCGTGACGATCGCTGAGCAGCTTGCAGACAAAGGTCGGCGCTTCTAACGTAAGTTTGCTCAAAAAAATCTATCGGCTAAACGAACTAGCCATCGTTTCATATTCGGCAATAGTTGCGTATGGAATTGAAGGACGACTGTTTGAAATGACTTTGCGAAGTTCATCTAGGGAAATATCTCCGGGAAAGATACCGCTTGCTGATAGCGATACCCTTTCGAGTGAGACCTTGTTGACCATATGGGCTATCTCGGCGCCAGAGTATCCTTCGGATTCAAGAGCCAACGTAGCATAATCAATGCGATCGTAGCCAGGACGATTTTTCATGTGGATTTGCCACTGCTGCTCCCGAGAGGCCAAATCGGGCAACGGTACGTAGATGAGCTTATCAAAGCGACCAGGACGCAACAGAGCCGGATCGATGGTTTGAGGTCGGTTCGTCGCCGCAATAATTACCACCCCTTTGAGTTCTTTTTTGCCGTCCAACAAGGTCAGGAGCTGGTTAACCACCGTTGGACCAAAAGCAGATAAGAGTCCGTCACGAGAACCTGCAATGGCATCAAGTTCGTCAAAGAAAATTACCGCTGGAGCATTTTCTTCGGCAAGATTAAACAGAGAGCGCAAATTGGCCTCAGCGCTACTGGATCCTCCCCCGGCCAGTTCAGATCCGTTTACGGTGTAAAACTTTGCCGCTGAAGTGTCCGCCACAACTTTGGCGAACAAAGTCTTTCCACAGCCTGGTGGGCCGAAAAGCAGGATTCCCTTGTGCGGCTTTATGTTCCATGTCGCATAGAGTTCCGGCTGAGTTAAGGGAAGTTCAATAGCCTGACGCAAGGCTTCTTTGACTTCGTCCATGCCACCAATGGACTGCCATGTTAATTTTGTCCTTTGGATTACGTCACCTTGATGGGTAACTCCTTCCCTTCTCCCAAATTGGTCCGCTAGCTTTGTGTAGCGCTCAAGCATTTGGAAGTTCACCGTGGGTTTGGTGTTCTTGATCAAACTGATTAATTTTTCCTGAGTTACGACGCTCCTGTTCTGCGCGGCCGATCGGAACGCAGAGATGGTGACACTTTCGATATCTGCAGGGGTAAAACGTTCCGTAGAGGATGCCAGCTTATCTATCTCCAAGAGTTCAGAACCCGGCTTGGAGCGCAGATAGCGAGCAAATAAGGCATTCCTAGTCGCAAGATCGGGGGTTGGGATATAAATAACTTTGTCGAACCGTCCGGGTCGAAGTGCCGCAGAATCTATCTGGTCTGGAAAGTTGGTTGCGGCAATAACGAGAACATCGCCGCGTTCGGTAAATCCGTCCATTTCTGAGAGAAAGGTAGCGACGACCTTCTGATCGACGCGACCAGCCGATCCATCTGCCTGCTCTCGAGGTGGCAGGATCGACTCGATCTCATCAAAGAAGATCATCGAAGGAGAGTGTGCCCTTGCTTCTTCGAAAATCTCTCGAAGTGCTCGTTCCGAATCACCTACCCACTTACTTACGAATTGTGGGCCTGATACCGATATGAAATGCAGAGATGTTTCACTAGCGACCGCCCGAGCAAACAGGGTCTTGCCAGTTCCTGGAGGACCGTAGAGGAGAATGCCTCGTACTACCGGTACTCCTTGGTTGGCAAATTCTAGTCGGAGCAAGGCGTTAGTGTAGGGTTCAATTGCTTCCCGAATCTCTGCCTTGACGTCTTCGTAGCCAGCTATTTCATCCCAACTCGCCTTCCTCGGTACAGTCTCTGAACTGCTTTGTGATGTACTTTTAGGCTCGGGCTGCTTGTTGATCCCTAGGAGCCCCAAGACCTCAGCTATTCCCAGAGCCAGAATGGCAAATAAAACCTCTTCAACCAGATTTCCTACTGAGATTTTTGCAGCACCGTGAGACTCATTTGAAATCAAAAGCAGTGCTACCGCTGAAACAAGGATCGCGGCCAAGGCAGAAAGCACTGATCGTACTGTTTCCGACCACTTGGGAATGTTCGAAGTCAACTCGATTGCGTAGACGATCGCAAAAGAGAGCGCAAGCATCGGCACGATTACCGTACCTTCGGGCGAAATCCTATGCCACAGCGGCTGCAGGCCGCTCCACTTAGCTGCCAGGATGGATCTTCTTATCCACTCCAAGGTCCCAGCATACAATTTTGGAGGCACCATCAGGGATGCTCGCGAAGCGAATAGTCCAGGTATCTTCCACCCCCCAACCAGGGCAGAGATAAGGCCCAAAATTGTTGCGAACAGAGCCACAGTAACTGCTTGCTTCCTTAGCAGAAGACCAAGGAATATTACAGAAAAAACAACAATGTTGGAATGGAAAAGAATTGGCGTTGCGATGACCGCCGCCAGTTTTACCATGTTTTCCTGCTTGTGTTTTTCGGACCCGCCTTCCAGGAACAGCAAGAGGCCAAGAGCACCCAACAGTACCGCCATCGGTGTCGCTATAAAAGTGATCTCAGCGAAACTTAGCGAATAAGCAATAACGAAAATGCCGAACGAGAGCCCAGGAAGCCAAACTCCGCATATTGATATTGCTAACGCCAAAAACGGAATTGTTGAATTTGGGAATACAGGCCAAAGCAACAGATCTGCCCTAGCGAACCAGAATAGGGCAATAAAGCTAAGGACGCGAATAGCCCAAGGACCATAGACTCCCAAGCTTGCACTAACACCAGGTTTACGCTGGCTGAGCTGTGCGGCTACTCCCACTTGTTTCTCCCTCTGCGGTGATCAAGAATCAACGTTTCTAGTCCTATTGAAACGAAAACATACAATTCGCCGTAACCACTTAAAGTAAGTGTCTATTATGCAATAGTTTTCTGCCGCCATTCAAAACTAGTTCACATTCGAATTTCAAATCACATAAGCGGAATTACGTAACAGTTGAGGAATATTCCCTGGTGCCTCAGTTGTCGACCCGAGAGCCCTCGATGTCCTTGACCTTCTATTTCTAGTGGCCGGTAGTCAACATGTGAAATGTTGGTCAATAATACGACCCAGCCCAATCGTTTGGTGTCCATTGATGTTGCGTCCTGGTCTGAATCTTCGGGCAAGGTTATCCAGGCTGCAGCGATTGAAGCCGAATTAAGCTTTCAGACTATGGCCGACTTGAATGAATCTCTTGGGGTCGGCGAGTCGAGCGCTGAGGAACAAAGGCATCTGACCATAATTAGCTTCGAAAGTCACCATCGTTCTGGGTTCACTTTTCTGCAGCTGTAAATTCTCAGGCCTCAATTAGAAGTGCACTCGTAAGGGATCAAAGTCTCTAAACCACTCTTTAGATGGCCGACTACGATCGGTTTTGAATGCCGAACTCATCGGAAATACTCTGATATACCAATCATCTACTTAGAAGTATTATTTGAATCGTCCCCATGGATAAATCTGGCGTATTGCTGACTCAGGCAGCTTGATTGCCCAGCGGAAAGTTAGGTCTTACGCCGTCAGCGTCGGCCGGGCTGAAGCCAGGCCGGATGACCATCACGCCCGCAGAGTTCTTATCCATTAGGCTGACCAACCAACAGACTTCTGCAGGAATTGCTCTGTTGGGACAGTGATAGTCGGTACCTGGTTTCTATAGCGCATTTGGAGCAATCCATCATCTGAGCCTTGGATTGACGAGCCGAAGATTTAGATCATTTTTTCACGATAGACACCGCCTCCGCTCCACTCCAGTTCGGTAAGTATCCAGGCCCGATGGCATTCTGCGGGCGACTTCACCAGCAGCTTGAACCTGGATTGCCAGAACCTTCACGAATAGCCCTGAATACGGCTGTATACCATGGAAAGTCTTGGTCGACGTCATCTGGTTTAATGAATGGAACTTAGCCTGAATATCTGTTGCGCTGCTAATTGCCTTATCGATTTTTGTTCTCAGGTCACAAGACGTCCTAACTGGTTTCCATATTTCAAAGGACTTTTGCGTTTAGCCAGCCTGGATTCCGGCTAGGCAGCGGAATGGAGCGGATTCAGTACGTAGCGTTACTTGGCTTCCTAGAGATCGGCGGGCTTGGTGCCGTCAGAGGCCAGCCAAGCGACGATGTGTGGTGGCAACTTTCTAAATTTCATTGGTCGTGGCTCTATCTTGCGATGCATTTTCGAACAGGCCGCCGTCATTGGGTCGCTACTTTCCCAGTAGACCTCAAGCGCTCCTGCTTCGTCGAACTGACCTCCGTTGGATTTCGTGTTTGGCTCCAAATTTTAAGGTATATAAAAATCTATGAGCAGGAGCGGCATCCCGAAGATAGGCGCTCTCTGCGTGAGTCGGTTCTGGGTCTAGTTGAAGGTGGTCCCTGCATAAGCCCAGGAGCCAGCCGTGGCTCGCGGTTCATAAAGGCCCGCTCTGAGTGTATGAAAAGTGGTTGGAACTGTCCTGGTGTGGTCTGTCCTGGCGGGACTGTCTTAGCGAACGCTTCGGTGGGAGGTTTGTGGCTGGACTCGACGGACTTTCGCCCAATCTGTCCTATTCACTCTTCTGGACAGT
>JABEUP010000211.1 GCA_013044365.1 Acidimicrobiaceae bacterium | reverse complement strand
ATATCCGGAACGGACACGCGATCAATTCAGGTTTGTATGCTCTGTATCAGAGACAGATTTCGGTTACCCTGGAATGGTCGCTATAGTGATTCGGCTAATTGATATTAGGCCGAAGAGCAATCTGGACAAGAGGTCCCTCTTTATGCCTAAGAAAATAAGCCACGTCCCTGACTGGAACTTTTCTACTTTTACCCGATATCGAGGCGACCAATGAAGGCAAGGATAAACGTAGGTCCCGTGAATCAGGTAACCCACCTGGATGACGAGATACTTATATCAGAACCAAACGGCAGGATCTCGAGCAACCGCCAACAAGGCTATTTCATTGCCGATACCCGGCTGATTTCCGGTTACCGGCTGAGGATTGCCCGAAATCCTCCCTTGCTGCTCAATTCCTCCGCAGTGGCGGAAAATTCAGGCCGCTTTGAATTTACAAATGAACGATTCATTGACGATGTCGGCATTGAGGTTCCCGAGAGCTCACTTCATTTGGAACTTGACCGGGTCTTGGGACGAGGGGTTCATGAGGATTACGAGCTGACCAACTTTTCCGATCGCTCAGTCACGCTCATTCTTGAGATAAGCATCGAATCCGATTTTGCCGACCTTTTCGACGTCAAAGAAAACCGCCTTCTGCGCCGGGGACTCATAAATAGCAGTTGGGATGCGGATAAATCGATCCTGCTCAATGTATTCACACATGACGGGTTCGTCCGCGCGGTTCAGTTCGAGGCAACAACCTCCGGTGACCCTCCTGTATATGCCAATGGCGGCCTTAGTTTCCCAATAATTCTTGCGCCTAGAGAGACCTGGACCACCTGTCTGCTATGGAGGCCAATAATTAGTGGCGAGTCGCTTCCCACTATCGAAACTTGTCACGACCTATTAAGTGCCTCCAACGAAAGCAATATGGCCGAACCGTGGATAGCAGATTCGACAAAGTTCACAACCAGCAACGCAGCCGTAAATGACGCGGTCCGTCAGGCACTTGATGACCTGATTGGCTTACGCATGCGCTTACAGATCCCCGATACGGTACCGATCAAGGTATCTGAAATCCTTACCGAAGACATGTGGCTACCCGCAGCCGGGGTGCCGTGGTTTGTCAGCGTCTTTGGCCGGGATGCCCTTATCACCTCCCTCCAGGCGCTTCATGTATCTTACAAATTTGCAGAGGGCAGCCTGAGGGCACTTTCGGTTCTGCAGGCAACAGATACCGACGACAGCCGCGACATGCAACCGGGCAAGATACAGCACGAACTTAGACGGGGAGAGCTGGCCGAGCTGGGCCTAATCCCCCACACTCCCTATTACGGCACCCATGACGCTACCCCTCTATTTGTATTGACGGTAGCCTCCACCTGGGACTGGCATGCCAACCTAGAGGAAATCGATATGTTAAGACCCCACGTAGAGGCAGCACTGGCATGGGTGGACAGGGATGGCGACGCTGACGGCGATGGGATTCAGGAGTACGCCCCGCGTTCACCGAGCGGATACTTCAACCAGGGGTGGAAAGACAACGGGCAGGCAATACTTCATGGTGATGGTTCGCTGCCCAAGTTACCAATAGCGACTTGTGAAAACCAGGGTCTGGTGGTAGCGGCCAAAAGAGGCTGGGCTCACGTACTTGAACAGGCTTACGGAGAAACACTGGCTGCCCAAAAGCTCTACGACCAGGCCGACCATCTGGCGGACCTGATCGAAAAACGGTTTTTCTGGGAAGAACAGAACACCTACTACCTCGGACTGGACGGGGATAAGAGGCCGATTGAGTCAGTTACTTCAAATGCCGGACAGCTTCTTTATTATGGTGCGATTCACAAAGAACGGGCGGATTTGTTGGCAAAGCGACTGTTCGAGCAAGACATGTGGAGTGGCTGGGGAATCAGGACCCTTTCCACGGAACACCCGAGCTACAACCCGTTCTCTTATCAACTCGGGTCAGTTTGGCCGCACGACAATGTGCTGATCGCAGCCGGATTTCGCCGGTACGGCTTTGACGAAGAGGCCCAGCGAATTGCAAAAGCCATGTTCGACGCTTCGGAATGCTTTGTCTACCACCGCCTGCCTGAACTGTTCTCCGGCTTGATTCGAGACCCCGGAAGCTTCCCGGTCCAATATTTGGGAGCCAATGTACCTCAGGCCTGGGCGGCGGGATCGGTGGTGCAAATGATTTCGATGCTGTTGGGACTTGAGGCAAACGCCCATGAAGGCATACTCAAAGTATCTCCAGCGTTGCCACCCTGGCTCCCCTCGGTCACACTGTCAGGCCTATCCTTAGGAGAAAACAGACTCGATCTCACAGTGGAGCGGACTGAGACTGCAAACCACCGGCTCATATCGGGACCGGACAACCCGGTTAAGATAATTCTCTACGGCTAAGCAGCGAGCGGGTTATCCGCGATCGGCCAAAAGGTTACATCCCGCTTGCCGGACGGAAGGTATCGAAGTCCTTTGGAACAAAGACATCATCCGGATACTCTGATCCGCCTTCGGCTCGGTTAGGAGTGCTCGGACCGGTACTTCGCGGGGTTTTGTCAGGACGGGTAAAGTTGGCAATCACTTTTTTGTAAACCTCGAGATGCTTTTGGACCATGATCTCTCTCGAGAATTTATCCGCCACTGCCTTGCGGCACGCCAGGCGATCCAAGGATGAAGCAAGTCCGACAGCTTTGGCAAGGTCGAAAGGCGAACCGCCAAGATATCCGGTTATACCGTCATCTACAATTTCCGGGGCGGCGCCAGCATGTGTCGCAATAACTGGCGTGCCGCATGCCAGAGCTTCCAGCATCACCATTCCAAATGGTTCAGACCAGGCAATCGGATTCAACAAACAGACTGCCCCTGCCAAAAGCCGCAGCTTCTCGTCATGGTTGGCCTCCCCCAGGTATTCGACGTCGCTCCCGAGCATCGGCTTTACGACATCATCAAAATAAAGCTGCTCGGTCCGCTCCCTGCATTTGGCGGCTATCTTCAGCGGTATACCTGCCGCCCGTGCAACCTCAATCGCGGTATGAACACCTTTGTCCGGACTCATCCGCCCCAGGAACAGAGCATATCCGCCTTTGCCGTCACCAATCGGGAAATCGCTGACATCGATGCCGTGATAGATAACAGCAGCCAGATTGATTCCTTTTGCAGCCGCGGCCTGCACATTTGATATCGCGATGACCGGAACGTGGCTGCTTATGGACCTGTAGTATTCGTCGATGCCGCCACTAAAGGGAAGGTGGTTGGTGGTCACCACCGGAAGGTCCGGGTAGCGGCTGCAGTAGGCCGGCCCTATGAGAGTGTGGTCATGGACTATATCAAACCCTTCGACCATTTCGTAGGCCGACACCACGTGAATAAGCTCGGCTAAGGTTGCATCGTCACGCCCTACCCCTAGTGCCCTGTCGAAGCGATAGCCCATAGGGACTTCAGATGTGCTGTCGCCAGTGGCAAATAGAAAAACCTCATGGCCCGCCTTGCTAAGTCCTGTTGCAAGTGAATCCAAAACCACTTCGGTTCCCCCGTATGCCGGCGGAGGGGTGGCAACCCATGGTGAAGCAATTATGGCAATTCTCATAGTCCCGGACCTCTGGTAATACTTTCTCGAATGGCCAAAGAACGAAGGCAGTGCGGTTTATTTCGACATGCCACCGGCGAGTACCTCTTATATAAATCATGCGTTGGCTGGAGCTCTAAGTCAAGACCAACCCTGTTGCTCCGCAATCCTCGAACCTGAATAGGCTGTAATAAGTCTTGCAAACCATCCACCAAATTGATTTTGAAATGAGCTGTGATGCACATTCAAGATATAGAACGCAACATATCTTAATATGATCCTAGCCGATGCACGATAGACCCTGTGAATTGGATCGCCCCGAATTTCTTCGTGCGACAACATCGGTCCGGCCCCTACCCTCGAGTGCTGCACGAGAATATTACCTGGGTTTCATCAGGAGCAGCACTTACACACGCCCCCGGATCGGGAGGGTATCAAGGTGTTGTTCAGGGTGACCGTTGTCTTATGCGTCACGAACGGCGTGGCATCTCATTGCGGCAGGGCTGTAGTCGCACCAACCTTTTTCGCTTATATCCACCCAACCCAAAAAGAACTATCGCTGGGTCAAATCTCATCGGCGAGGGTAAATTCCTTCTTATCATTATTGTCCGTTGTAGATACTGTCTCCACGCTATTGCCAATCACGGGAGGCGCAACCGGGGAGGCGGATTGGACTTTGTTAAATAACTTGCTCAAAGCCCCGATTATCCCGGACGGGACAAGACGAAGAATGACGATTAATATTAACGCATACACCCCTAGAGATAACACCGTAGGAAGCTGGGGAGGTAACGAAGGCCCGGTTCCCAAAGTGGAAAGAACCTGAGATATCACCGTTATGAGTGCCGCGCCCACAAAGGCGCCAGATACAGTTCCAATTCCGCCAACCACAACCATGATTACAAATTCGATAGACAGTATCACAGGAAATGCGTCAGGGGATAGGTAGCCAATGAAAAACACATAGATGCCGCCAGCGATTCCTGCATATGCGCCAGATAAAGTAAAGTCTTTCAACTTATAGCGTTCCACTTCAACCCCAGTGGCGGAAGCTCCGGAAACACTTGCTGCCATTGCCCGAAGTCCCCTGCCAGGTCGCGAGCGCGTTATATTCCCAGCTATTATCAGGGAAATCACAACAACAATCCACACCAAATATGCATAATCCCGGCCCGAGCTTATTTCGAGAGATCCGATCCGAAGAGGCGGAATGCCAGATAGACCAATGGAACCTCCTGTCAGAGCACCCGTCTCGGGAATAACTGCCAGAAAGATCAGCTGAATTGCCAATGTTCCAAAAGCCAGCGCGTGGCCTTTCAGGCGAAGCAGCGGAATGCCAATTAAAAACGCCAAGATAGCAGTAGCGATCGGCGCCGCAATGAGCGCCACCAAGGGAGACCAACCGTGCACGGCCAAAATCGCCGCGGTGTAAGCGCCAATTCCATAAAAAGCGGCTTGCCCCAATGATACCTGGCCTGCAAAGCCCATAAGCAGCGACAAGCCAGCCACCACAATGGTATAGAGTCCTATGTTCACGTAAATTTCGATATTGCTTGAGGAGAGGAAAAGCGGAAGAGCAAGGGTGATCAACCCTACCGCCACTGATGCAAAGCTGGGGATATTCCGATGCATGCGCCTGATCATTCCAAACCTCCCAGACGCACCCACCTTGATTGCCAAAGCAAAAGTACTACCAGCAGAGCTAGGGCCACAGCTGTCTCATTTGAAGGCGACCAATAACCAGCGACAAACTGCTCGACAATACCGAACACCAGTCCCCCTACCACCGCCAACCCAGGGCTAGCCAGTCCCCCTACGATTGCCGCCGCGAAACCTGTAATAGCCAACGAGACGTCAGCATTATAGGTGATTGGTGATAGCGGCGTAATCAGAACTCCAGCAAGGCCGCCCAATGCCCCGCCAAGCATGAATGCGATAAAACCCATTCTTTTCACATTGATGCCGGAGAGTGTTGCAGCGTAGGGATTGGAGGCACACGCAGACATAGCTTTGCCAAAATAAGTTCGGCCAAAGACATAAACTAACCCAACGAAGACCGCAAGCGAAGCAATGCCAATGATCAGGTACTGGCGTTGAATGAAGGCTCCGAATATCACAAAATCATGACCAGCGAGCCCCGAATACGTTATCGGGGTGGTGCCCCAGATTAACATTCCAATAGCCTCGCTCAGGATCGAAAGTCCAATAGTGATGACAAGGGATGCGAGCAATGGGATCTCGCCGACGATAGTAATGATCCCGAAAACAAGACCGATAAGGGCGACAGCAATTACGGCCAGCAGTTCTGAGATCCCTTGAGGCATGCCGGCCCGCAAAAGAGAATAGGTAATAAATCCTCCAAATACCGCAAAGGCTCCCTGGGCAAAGTTAACCACCCGGGTAACTCGGTATATGAAGACAAAGCCCATCGCCAGCAGAGCAAAGACCAGACCTCTGGAAACTCCAGTAAGCAAGTACTCCACAAATGCAGTCATCTCTTACCTGACACCCCCAAGATATGCAGCGCGAACAGCTGGATCGCTAATTAGATCAGATGAACGCCCCTCCATCCCTATGCGCCCATTTTCTAAGACATAGGCTCTGGAAGTGATGTTCAAAGCCAACTGGGCGTTCTGCTCAACCAGCAACACCGCGGTTCCATTCTGCCTGTTCAACTCCACCAAATGTCTGGCAATATCGGATACCACCAGCGGCGCCAGCCCCTGGGACAACTCATCCACAGTTAAGACATCTGGATTCGCCATCAGCGCCCGGCAGATTGCGACCATTTGCTGCTCTCCACCGGATAAGCCTCCGGCGGGACGATACCGTAGCCTTTGTAGTTGCGGGAACAACTCGTACATTGGCCCGGGATCTCTCGATCCGCCGCGATAAGCTCCCAGACGCAGGTTGTCCTCCACTGTCAACTCAGGAAAGACCTGGCGTCCTTCGGGAACATGGGCCAGCTTTCCATTAAGCACTATCCGGCCCCCAGCAGGACGTTTTATCCCTGATAATGTGTTCAGCAAAGTGGACTTGCCTGCTCCGTTGGGCCCTATCAGCGCTACCATCTCCCCCTTGCCAACATGGACGCTTACCCCCTCGAGAGCCACAACTGCGCCATAGCGTACATCCAAATCGAAAGTGGCCAAAACTGTGTCGCTGGCAACCACCCCATTTTGGGACGATCCGGTGGTTTCAGACCCGGCGGATTCAGATAACTTCATGGCTGATTGCAGTACCTAAATAAGCGGATATGACAAGCGGATCATTCCGGATCTCATCGGGGGTACCTTCTGCGATCACCTGTCCCTGATCCAAAACGGTAATTCTTTCTGCTACCTGGGTGACGAAATCCACGTCGTGCTCTATCAAAATCATCGTCAATGCGTTTTCATGAAGCTTTTCCAGCAGAGATAGCAGTTCACGCCTTTCGTCCCCCCTCAGACCTGACGCTGGTTCATCCAAAAGCAACAACTTTGGCATGCCACAGAGAGCTCGTGCTATCTGAAGCGCCCTTTGCCTACCCAACGGCAATGTTTCTGCTAAATAGTCTTTGTATCCATCCAGACCTACCATCTCTAACGCCCACATTGCCTTTTCCCTAATGCTGCGCTCCTCACGCCGGCAACGCGGAAGTCGGAAAGATGCCTCAATCCATTCATGCTTGGTCCAGGTGTGAGCACCAACCATGACATTTTCGAGTACGGTCATACCACTGAATAGGTGCACAGCCTGAAAGGTTATAGAGATCCCCATCTTCGCTCTGGCGGCCGGAGACTTATGCTCTATATGACCTCCATAAAAGGATAGACTCCCCTTGTCGGGGTAAAAATGTCCACTTATCAGATGGAACAGAGTGGATTTCCCTGCCCCATTCGGTCCGATCAACCCTCGCAGCTCTCCTTCCCCAACGCTGAAGGAGACGGAATTGACTGCAAGAACTCCCCCAAAGCTGCGTGTTAAATCTCGCGCTTCCAAAAACTCGCTAGCCTTAGCCACCCCGCATACCACCTAATCATCGCTTTCGCCAACCCTGCAAAACTCCTAAAACCACCCAAAAGTTTTCACTTCGCCCGTTTGAACATGAAGCCCGACCTTCAGCTTTTATAAGTTTCTTTGGCCAGACCGCACACAAAAAGCTAGGGCATCAATTACATCAAACAAAAAATGCACATCCCACGCGCTTTCGCCCATACTTTCACTAAGCGGAGTCCCCACCCCGGGATGGCAGCATACAGTTTCTCACATTGACCACTATCCAAAACTAGCGAAACCTCACTATACACCAGTTTGACCATTGGTAGATATTCCTACTACGAAATAGGCCAGTAGAATTACCTAGTTATCCTGCATTTTCTCCGTGAACAGCTATGTTTACCACCAAGAAATCGCCTGACCGAAAAGACAGGGCGCGAACCCGCATTGACAAAGCCCGGCATTTCAAATCCCTTGTTTCCTCGTCCGGATACTCGACATAGCCGCAAACGCAACAATTCATTTATGGTATTGCCGGCACATCTTTGCATTGCGCTATAAACCGGAGCACTTCAGCAATACCTGTTCGTTACCCTTTGCCCAAGCTTCGGCAGACCTCGGCTTGCTAACCCGGGCTGAAAGATTTCAATAACCCGCTTTTTCGATTTCTATGATGCCTGATCATTGTGGGGGACAGGCATCATAGAAATCACTGTTGGAAAAGCCAAACATCCTTCTTTGTCCAGGTGTCGTGGACCCACCT
>JABEUP010000210.1 GCA_013044365.1 Acidimicrobiaceae bacterium | reverse complement strand
TCGCGAGGCGAGAATAACAAAATCAGCGCATTTTTGAATTCCTGCATGCACCGTGGAACAGTGCTCTGCAGCGGCGACTCCGGCAACAAGGCAAACTTTATCTGTCCCTACCATGGCTGGACGTACTCCTTGGAGGGGGAACTCACAGGAATTATCGCCGGAGATAGGATTTGTGGAACAGAGATGGATCGCTCGGAATGGAGCCTACGCAGGCTACCTCGACTTGAATCATTCCATGGATTAATATTTGCCAGCCTAAATGAGAACGTGGCTCCTCTAGACGAATATCTCGGCAATCTGAAGTGGTACTTCGATATCTTAATCGGCAGAAGCGACAAGAAAATGCAGGTTAAAGGTGTGCCATTTCGGTGGGTGGTGAACGCAAACTGGAAAATCGGATCTGACAACTTCGGCGGGGATGCTTATCACACGGCGATGACTCACAGATCGACGGTGGAACTGGGTATAGCACCTAAAGACCCCATGTTTGCCAGCTATGGACATCAGGTGGTTCTCGACAATGGTCACGGACTCAACGTGATTACTCCATCACCGGTAGCCCCGAAAGTGCCTCCTTTCCAAGGTTTGCCAGAGGTCATGTGGCCCATGTTTGAGAGAAACCTCTCGGAGGCGCAACTGGAAGTATTTCGAAATACTGCGGTTATTGATGGAACATGTTTCCCAAACCTGTCATTTCTCAGCCCAATGCATGGTACTGGTGGACACGCACGCCTGACGAATTTTTTGACCCTTCGACAGTGGCGACCAATGGGTCCGGACAAAATGGAAATTTGGTCCTGGTTTCTGGCCGACATAGAAGCACCAGAAGAGTTTGTTGAGGAATCGTACAAGCGCTATGTAAACACCTTTGGTCCGTCCGGCGTACTAGAACAAGATGACGCGGAAATTTGGTCCCGCATAACCAGTGCTAGCAAAGGACTGATGGCTCGCGACAAAACAATGAGCTATAACAACGTCATGAACTATGTCATGGGCTTAGATTCGGTCGAATCCGACCCGACTTGGCCAGGCCCAGGCGTAGCCTATCCCACCTGCTATTTAGAAGCGGTGCAACGAGGTTTCTATCAGAAGTGGTATGAATACGTCACCAAAGAGTAGCTGACATTACAGCAGCATCTACACAGTTGTGGAGACGGCAGTCATAACGAGGGGAGTATTTTGACTCTTACAGCCAATAGCAAAATTGAAATTGCAACATATTTAGAGGTGTGTCAATTCCTCTATTACGAAGCTGAACTACTTGATGATCGACGTTTTGAGGAATGGCTGAAACTTCTAACCGATGATATTCAGTATCGAATGCCAGTAAGGGTCACCAAAGAGAAGAAGGATGGCCCCGATATCGATGAGTCGTCATCCTACTTTGAGGACAATCTTGTGACTTTGACCTCGAGAATCGCCAGATTAGGAACTAAGTCTGCATGGGCTGATGATCCACCCTCGCGCACGCGGCACTTCATCTCAAATGTATTGGTGAATCCAGGAGCCAGCGACACTGAATATTTGGTAACAAGTGCTCTCCATTTTGTTCGTAGTCGCGGTAGCGAAAGTACCAACGACCAACTAACAGGAAAACGAAAGGATGTAGTTCGCAGAGTAGGAAGTGAACTGAAAATTGCCTCCCGGAGTGTTTACCTGGATCAGGCAGTCATAGGTACTCCTAATTTAATAACTTTGTTCTAGCTTTGAGATGGATCTCGAAGAGATTCACACAACCTGCCAGCTCGACTTCTGAAACAAGGCTTTTCCGACTTGGAACGGGTAATCAACAAACAAATCTGACCACTTCGACGACATACATGAGAAGAATGTGGCCCTTAAACGATTACGAGGCAACTGAATTGCGAATCACGGTTGATGATATAAATGGCGTCTTTGCTATCATGCCAACACCGGCCGTCGATGACGCGGAAAATCCTTCATTGGCTGACACCATCGACCACCTCGAGACGCGCCGAGCCGTGGAAGCCCTCGTTCAAGATGGAGTCAACGCTATTTTGACTAACGGGACATTCGGAGAAGGTGCTTCGCTCTTGTTCGAAGAAGTCAGATCGTTCGCCGAGACAGTCGTCGCGGCCTCCAAGGGCAGGGTGCCCATATTCGTTGGTGCCACATCTCTAAATACTCGGGAAAGCATCGCGCGGGCAAAAGTTTTGAGCGATGTGGGTGTAGCTGGAATACTGCTGGGTCGGCCAATGTGGAGCCCGTGTGACGATAACGACCTTGTCCGTTATTACAAGGCGGTAGCTGACGCCGTCCCCAATCTGGCAATTATAGTTTACGACAATCCTGAAGCTTTCAAAGGAAAGATCAGCCCAAAGGCATACTCAAAGCTCGCCGAGATCCCGCAGGTGGTCGCGGCAAAATATCCAGGTTTATCAGGGGGATTCCTCGCTGACCTGGAGGCAGTCAATGGCAAAATGCGTCTTCTACCGGTCGAGAGGGACTGGTACTATGCCTGGAAGTGGGCCCCTGAAGATGTCGTAGCATGCTGGAGTGGGAGTGCTTCATGCGGGCCCAATGCCATTATTCAACTTTCCAGAAAAATAAAGGGCGGAGACGATTCAGCAGCGAAGACCATTAGTCGCGAATTGGCATCAGCGTCAAGAACCTTCTTTCCAAAAGGCAGCTTTGCCTTATTTTCACAGTACAACATACAATTGGAGAAGATTCGAATCAACGAGGCGGGCTACATGAAAGCGGGTCCATGTCGGCCACCATATATAAGCTGTCCTAACGACTATGCCGAAGGTGCTAGACAATCTGGGCGCCTACTTGCCGATTTGCATAGGCAGTACGCCTCACAATTACCGAATGACAAATCGATTGGCTAACGGGATATAAGGTCGAGGGAGGTGAAATTGGGCCACATGAAAAACAAACATCGAAGGGCGTTCGTATGCGTTTCTCACAGTCCGCTCATGACCATTCCCACGCTCGCCGACTTTGGATCGGAATTTAGGAAAAATCTGGCAGGAACCAAGTCCTTCATTGAAGAGTTCTCACCGGACCTAGTAGTGATGTTCGCTCCCGATCATTTAAATTTATTCGAACACATTAGGCCACCATTCACTTCTGTAATCTCCGCTACAAGTCTTCCTGAATTCTCTGTCCCTGAATTCAGGTTTAATATTGATGTGGATTTGGCGGCTCGAGCCTGCGAATATCTCGCGAAGCACGATATAGACATT
>JABEUP010000209.1 GCA_013044365.1 Acidimicrobiaceae bacterium | reverse complement strand
GTGGGCCGCCAGGGTCTCGATCCCTGCACCTTGAGATTAAAAGTCTCCTGCTCTGCCCGATGAGCTAGCGGCCCTATAAGTAAAACAAGATTAGATCCTAACAAGATAAATCCCGACCCTATCAAGGCAATAAATACCGAACAAAGGTCCTTTGTTAATTTGAAATCGAATTTCTAGAAAGTTACGACTCTATTCCGATAACCATTATTTGCTCTAAGGCGCGGTTAAAATTAGCTGCTGTCCCCGGTATCATACGCCGCCAAAAGGGGCCCCGTCTCAAAGTACCAGCCTGCGCGACTAACAGAACTTCGTCTCGCTTTCCCGCTCTTTGGGCCCTTCTTCAGTGAATTTTCATTGGCAGCGTCTTTAATTGAAGAGTTGCAATACCTACATCATGATGGAGTAGAACTTGTCAGTTTCAAACTGGGAAATCACCAAAAGATTTTTGACTCCAGAAAACCCAAAAATAGGCTCCAGTAACTCCAAGACTCACCCCAACACCAAGCTAACGGCCATGACCGGCCTATTGATCTTCTTCCTATTGGCTGCCGAGGGTGCGACAATCCCTTTCATCGGCAAACTCTTCACACTCCATGCTTTTATTGGCTGGGTTCTTTTGCCCCCGATACTGCTAAAGATCGCCAGCACCTCCTATCGCTTTGCCATGTACTACCTTGGCAATCCCAAATACACCAAAGCTGGACCGCCCAAGCCATTGCTTAGGCTCCTTGGACCCCTGGTTGTCATTACCACTGCTCTTTTGATGTGGTCTGGTATAGAGTTAGTGCTGCTTGGCCCCCTAAACCCGAGCACAGCACTCTGGCGCAATATCCATAGAGCATCCTTCGTCTTGTGGTTTGGGTTCATGGCCATACACGTGCTGGCCTATTTCCTAAAAGCAGGGTCTCTGGCCCTACCGGAACTTAGCCGAAGACCTCGTGCGCACTCGATTCGTACCCCTGGCAAAAATCTCCGGCTCGCTTTAGTAGCAGGATCTCTCGTAATTGGAGTGATTCTTGGAATGGTTGAGTGGCACTTGACGGGTCCATGGATAGCTCTCTATCACAACCATTTGAAAATTCGATGATCCGAGCCAACATTTCCAACCGAACTTTGCGTTAAACTCTGTGACCATGAGCGCAGAAGACCCGCCAAAAACGTCCTTGGATTTAGAGGAATTGTCGCAAAGAGTCGTAGATTTGGAGTCACAGCTGGCACTTTTACAAACGGTGATCAAAAAAATCGACTCTGACGCATACGGCAAGTGCGAAGCCTGCGATGCGTATATCGACTTGGAAGTGCTCAGTGCCGACCCGCAGGCTCTATTTTGCAACCTTCATCATCCACAAGGCTCAACCTGATTTAGGTTTCTTCCTAAGTACCCGCAGCTATGGCAGTGGTGATCCAGCTGCATTCATACAGACGGGTAAGACCTATATCTTGAACCCTTCACCCACCTCGGATGGGAAAAGCTCTTCCAGGCTCACCGGACGGTGTGCCACCCCCTGTTCGTACGACCAGGCAGCGAAGGCCTCCAAAGTCGCTCTGTTCTCCTCGACCCCAGAGGGAAACGAAAGTCCTCCGAATGCCTCCCTGGTCTTTTTCACCGCCTCCTCCAACCATAGGACGGGGACTCTGCTGGCAGGTCCGGCCGGCGCAACCGAGAGCCGCGCGACGCTTCTTGCCCGGGCTTCATCGAAGGCGGTATACAAATTACGTAAGATCCAGGGGTATGTTTCAGTCGTCTCACGCTTGACAACCATTAAGTGCATGATCGGGATTACACCTGTACGCTTGGCATACTCCATTTCAAATTCAAATGAATTAGGAATAAGCCTAGTTATTCGCGGATCTCGATTCTCGAAGCTCGAGGGAGCATGCGCACTTATAATCGCGTCAATATCGCCGCTTAAAAGCATTTCATCTAGATTTCTGTCGCCCACGGTACGAAGATCACATCCGGAGGGCAGGGCCAGTGGAACCTTTTCGTTCCTTCCAGCCTGATTGACCCCGGCTTGGACCCAATCGATTGACGCGAGTGGTATATCCCATTCATGAGTCAAAAGCGCACGGGCATAAATACCGGCGGTCATTGCCCATTCAGGCACGCCGATTCTTTTGCCCTTCAGATCACGAGGGTTAGAGAACTCACCGGATCTTACATAAAAGGCTGAGTGCCGAAATACCCTTGACGGGAAAACGGGCATGCCCACCATCGAGGTGTCACCTCTTGAAACCAGAGAAATGTAAGTGGCCATAGACATCTCCGAGACTTCCCACTCCCGAAATAACTCAAAACGATAGAAGATTTCTTCCACCTTGAAATCCAGGCAACGCAGCTTCACACCCTCGGGCCGAACTCTTCCAGTCACCAAATCAGTGACATGATCGTAGTGAGTCATCGCCACAGCAATTTCTACAGGTCTCAACTAATTAACTCCCATAATTCGGTGTTTTTGGGCGTCATGTTTTCCAAAATACCCCGGCCAACAAGACCGATCACGATAAGAGGCATGTCCAAACTTCGGGACACGGCGAACGGACACACTTAAGACATTTATGTATTGATACCGAACGAGTTGGTGAACCAAGTCGATGGCCCACCAACTCAGCTCTGCGATCAGCTAACTTTGAGACCAAGCAAACGGGAAACGTTCCCCTCGTAGATAGTCTCCTTTTCAACCTGCGTAAGCCCGATCTCTTCCATGTTGGCGATCGTCGCACGAATGTATCCAGGTCCCTTTTCCGGATCAAATGGTGAATCCGAAGCAAACAACACGTGATCGGTACCATAAAAATCAATACTGCAGCGCAGCGCATGCGCAGCACCGAACATCGCGGTATCGGCATACATCATCTTGAAGTATTCAATCGGACGCTTTGTTAGCGGATAATGCTCGATATCAGCTTTTTGATCCTCTGGAGTACGCGCACCCAACTGGTCCCAACCAGGACCAACTCGGCCGGCAAAGTGGGGAATCATTGAACCGCCATGGTGAATCAGCAACTTAAGATCTGGATACCTCTCTAGAACACCGCTGAAGACAAGTCTGGCTTGGAAAACAGACAGATCATACTCCCAACCCAGCGTCCACCAAATCTCATAGAGAGAGCGCGATTCAGTGGGATAGTCGGGCCATGCTGAGTTCCTGGCAGGATGGACCTGTACAATTCCACCGCTCTTGGCGGCATTTTCCCAGTAGGGCTCGAACTCTGGGGCGTCCATTGATTTGCCATGGACGTGGGTATAGATCTGGGCACCCAATGCTCCAAGTTGATTCCGTGCGTAGTTGTATTCTTCGATTCCCGCTTCGGGATCGTCCAGGGGAGTGGAGGCAAAGAAACCGGCGAACCGGTCGGGATGATCCTCTACCAACTGCGCCAAAGATTCGTTTGCGAGCCTCGCCATCTCCTTCGAAATGGCGGGTGATCCGAGATCCTCTACCGCAGGAGCTGCAAGATTTATGATCTGGCGGTATTCACCAAACTCGTCCATGTGCTTGAATCGGATGTCGAGATCCACCATAGAGGGAATATTCGATACCCTCTTGCGAATGTTTGCTGCCTCGGAGGTTGCGCCCAACTCGAAAAAGCGGTCGTAATATACGCGAGGCATGATGTGACAAAAAGCATCAATCTTCATAATCTCTCTTTCGGTACATTGATTGCGTTTGCATATCAACTATATTTTTGCTGATTTTCTGGTCCCCAAAATAATTAGGGATACTCCCTGCTAATTACCTACCCCAACCGAAGATACATGGCCACTGACGCAGGCTGCAATTTCTTCTGCATTTTCTGGTACCTCATCACCTCGCCAGGCGACATGCATGTCTGGGCGAAGCAACAGAAAATCTCGCTCATAAACTTTCCTGGCAACTTCGGAGGTAACCGAGAGGGTTCTAAATGGAACCGAAAGCTTCTGAAATCCCGTAGCAAAACCCCCTCCCACATTCGGATCTCCACCTAGATTCACCAATGTATACCCATTCGAGTCGATTACGTCCTGAATCGCGGCACCATTTTCCAACCAAATGTGTGGCAGCCGGCTCCCCGGCCAGGTACTGGGCGTGTAGTCGAAGGAATCAGAATCAGGCCCTTCTCCTGGCTCATCTATGACTATAGGGGAACCCGAGTACCTGTAGCCCAGCTCAATTCCCAACAGCTCATTGCTTTTACGCTGCTCTTTATCCACCAGATCTCTGATTTTCGCTCTGTGAATATCACCGTCTTTAGAATTATCAAAAGCCAGGGGACCGCAGATGCTGCGCCACGTCCTTCGCCCAATGGCGGCCTGCCTGGATGCGTTTACGTTTCTCGCCCCGACCGAACGTCTCTCAGCCTCATAGGAACTTAGCAGCGCAGGCCCTCCCCATCCGGCAAGGGTGGCGGCCAGCTTCCACGACAAATCAATAGCATCTCCCACCCCGGTATTCATCCCCAAACCACCAGTGGGAATCACTAGATGTGCGGCGTCTCCAGCGATAAAAATACGCTCAGTGGAGTAGCGGTCTGCAAGCATGAGACGCTGGGTCCACTTACCCACGTACATCATTTCGAACTCAATAGGCGCCCCAACTGTCTTACGAAACAGTTCCACCATATCCGAACCGTCTTCGACTACTGCGTGAAGGGTGAAGTGCACGGTATCATCCTGCACAATCAAAAAGGTCGACTTCTCATCCGCTACGTGATAATGCCGTCCTTTCCCTATTGGGATGGAATCGTAAAGTCCCGGCGCCCGATAAAGTGCCTGGTGCATTTCGAGCAAAGACTCCCCGGAAAGCTCTATTCCCAACCCGTTTCGAACAGTGGAAGTTCCCCCATCGCATCCTGCCAAATACTTTGACCGGATCGAAATCTCGGTCCCATCAAGCGCTCTTACAATTCCAGTGACACCATCCTGATCCTCAGCAAATGAAATGATCTCGTGCCCAAACTGGACTGAAACACCTTCGGTACGTTCCGCCACACCTTTGAGCAAAGGTTCAAGCGTATATTGAGAAATTAGCTGATATGGTTCAAGCGGCAATGAGCCGTCGTTAATGGCCGCCGCCTCTTTCTTTAGCTCATTAACCGAGGGGTAAGGATGATGCGCTATAGGCGGGTCCTGTAATGTCCGGACGACAAACACATCCATAGGCAAATCTTGGCCATAGCCCGCCTGACGCACCTCGTCAACTATTCCAAACCGACGAAATATCTCCATCGTTCTTGCATTGCACCGCTCCATTTTGGGCAGAAATGCCGGCTTTGGACGTTTATCAACCAGTATGCATCGAACCCCCCTCTGTCCAAGATCTATCGCCAGCGTTAACCCAACAGGACCACCGCCAACTATTAAGACGTCAGTTTCCCAACTATGCATGAAAAAGATTCTCCCCTGAAATGTCCTAATCAACAACAGTGATAAATGATAAACACTATCTATCAACAGATGATACAGTTATTCTTATTATACGACAGTATGGAGGTAAAAAGTTGTCAGTCACACCGGCGGAGAGCAACAATGGCGACGCCAAGAACGTCCAACGTCGCGCAGGAGCTGAAAGCGCCCGGCGCGTACTTCAACTAATGCTGTGCTTCAACCGTCAAAATCACACTTATACAGCTCGTCAACTAGCCGAAGAGGTCGGGATCCCGCTTCCGAGCGTACACCGTTATGTAGCCTTGCTTCGCGAAACCGGCGTCCTAATAGACCGGGGATCGGGGAAGTACAGTCTCTCCCCAAGAATGATCCCCTTGGCTCAGGCAGCCCGATCAGCGGAAACACTCATCGATTTTGCCGATCCGGTTATGAGGAGACTCTCTTCGGAAACTGGCGAGACCGTCATTTTGGTACGGATGATAAATGACATGGCGACTTGCACCCACCGCATCGAATCACCCCGCAGACTCCGAATCTC
>JABEUP010000208.1 GCA_013044365.1 Acidimicrobiaceae bacterium | reverse complement strand
TTACTATTCACCGGGGTACCAAACCCAGGCAGACAAGATGGCTACCGCGATTGGCTTGGGAGCGTCTTCCGTAAAGGCCTTGTCATTTTCGGCGCCTATCCCAGCGGTGCAGCCGTCTGATTTGAACGTAGTTCTTGGCACCGATAAGGCCGGTTAAAACAACAGTCTCTTCCAATAAAACTTAACAACCTGACCCAACAACTAAACTCTCATTGTGTCGGTTACCTTATGGGTGTGGATTGCAACGATCTTCGGCATCGGCATACTTATCGCTGGAGATATGCTGATGCATAAGGTCGTTGACTTGGATGGTCTACGTGGTGCAATGGTCGGGAGTGCCCTCTGGGTAGGTGTGTCTGTAGCATTTGGGGTACTTCTTTGGGTTACTCGGGGTTCGAGTATATCGGGTCAGTTTTTCTCTGGCTATTTGCTTGAGAAGTCGTTGAGCGTCGACAATGTCTTTGCATTCGCATTGCTGTTCAGAAACTTAGCTGTTCCGCGGAATCTGCAGCGCCGCGTGCTTCAGTGGGGTGTAATAAGTGCGCTGGTATTGCGAGGTGGTTTTATTGCCGGAGGTGCCGCCTTGGTCGAGCATGCAAACTGGGCCTTCTATGTGCTGGGGTTGATCGTACTCGTCGCTGGAATTCGTATGGTCCGTGGTACCATCGAGGGTAATCCTGGACAGGGCATGGTGCTTAGAACGCTTAGACATGTGCTACCGATATCGAAAGAGTACTCCGGAGCACATTTTTTTATCAGAGATTCTGCCCGTTTGATTGCGACTCCGCTGCTTGTTGCGCTGCTCTCTATCGAGGTGATCGATCTGGTGTTCGCAACTGATTCGATTCCGGCGATATTCGGTGTTTCAACCAACGTTTATGTGGTGTTTACATCGAATGCCTTCGCGGTGCTTGGCCTACGTTCGCTCTACTTCGTTTTTGCCAGAGCTATGGACCAATTTGTTTATCTTGCGAAGGGGCTTGCGGTATTACTTGTGCTCATCGGCGTTAAGATGCTGCTGAACTCCATTATCGAGATCCCGACGGCGATAGTTCTTGTTGTGATTGTCGTCCTGCTGTCCATTTCGGTGGGTGCTAGTCTTTTTCGTGACCATCATCCGCGCAGTGCGGCGTCTGGACGCGATCGCTTGTCGTGATGACCTCATAGTGGTGTGTGTGTCAAGTTCCGACTTTGTGTGTCAGTGTTCTAGCGCACCTCTCCGTCTTCGGCGATTTTTCGTAAATCCGATATTTTGAGGTGCGGCGGTCATAAGCTTACCATCGTCCGGCGTCGCTCAATTGCCCAGTAAACCGCCTTACTATCTAGTTATCAAGCGCTGCTAACATTTCATTTCGAAGCCGTTCGATGTCTTTCCGACAGTCTTCGTAGCCCGCGTTGAGGGTCATTCGTTCAATGGCTCGCATGACCAGAGCTGATGCATCTCTAGGTATTAAGGGTCCATGTCGTTGAACGTCTGCCGAAAGACGATATAGACCGCCCGCAGGTTTGCACAGGGAAGACTGTCCCCATGAGGAATGATCAACGTATTCATCGAGATCAATGGGAGGGCTGTCGGTTCCATCTCTTTGTTCGGGTCTTACGAACTAAGGCTTGGGCCGAAACCTTCCGGTTAACTTGGCAGCGTGTTTGAAGATGGCAACCCAAGTTCGGTAGGCTGATGTTATGTCAACCTTTGATATGGGATCTATTGTGCCGGTAACCGAGGCTAGTTTAAGGCTCATCAGCTCCTACGGACTGCTGGGTGCCCTTGGTATCAATTTGATGCGTTTTGAAGGAGGGCGGCTCCATGGCGAACTGGCACTGGATGATATTCACCAGGCGCCGAACGGCTATCTTCACGCTGGAGTTGTCGTCTCACTAGCTGACACCCTTTGCGGCGTCGGCTGTCAATTGCTGCTTCCAGACGGCGCGGTCAGCTTCACCACTGTTGAACTCAAAACGAACTTCTTTTCAAGCGCCCGAACTGGGACAATCTACGGTGTTTCAGAAATGGTGCATGGCGGAAGAACTACCCAGGTGTGGGATTGCCAGGTGACGAGCAGATTGACGAATAAGACAATAGCTGCGTTCCGTTGCACCCAGTTGATCATATACCCGAAGACGGGCCAGTGATCTCAAACTGCCCGCGTAGGGTTTTCACCGAGTACGAAGGATGCTGTTTGTGAAAAGAGCTCTGGTAGCGCCGGATAAATTTCGAGGCACTGCATTGGCCTCGGAGATTTCGTTCGCTATGGCAGACGTGCTTGACAGAGCTGGTTACCAGGTCGGCCTGTTCCCAATGTCCGATGGCGGAGAAGGTTTACTGGAAGTGTTCGGCGGATCCAATAGGAGCGCAGTTGTTACTTCGGCCGATGGAAGAAGAATAATTGCACCATACAGACTGGATGGTCAAACTGCTGTGATCGAGATGGCCGAAGCTGCCGGCCTGACTCTAGCTGGCGGAGCCGCCAACAACGACCCCTTGTATGCCACCACAAAGGGAGTAGGCGAGTTGATAAAGGCTGCGATATTCGCAGGCGCCAAAAAGGTAATTGTCGGTTGCGGAGGATCTGCCTCTACAGATGGGGGATTAGGCGCAATCGAGGAGCTGGAACCAGTCGTTCGCCTAAAAGGCATTGAGCTTGTTGTGGCGGCGGACGTTGAGATCCGATTTAGTGAGGCGGCGCGGGAATTTGCCGCTCAAAAAGGTGCCACTCCTGCCCAGGTGGCACTGCTGACGCAGCGTCTGGAAGCTTTGGAGAATCACTATTTCCAGCGGTTTGGTGTCGACATCTCCTCTTTAGAGGGAGCCGGGGCTGCTGGTGGGCTGGCGGGTGGTTTAGCTGCCATTGGAGGTCACATTGTACCTGGCTTTGAGGTTGCCGCTGAGTTCAATGGGTTATACGAGGCTCTCGAAGGTGCGTCGCTAATTGTTACAGGCGAGGGATTTTTGGATTCCCATAGCTTTCTTGGAAAGGTCGTTGGCCGGGTAGTTTCATTAGCCCTTGAGCATGGAGTCCAATATCTGGTGGTGGTTGGTGATTGCGATCCTCAGGTAAAAGAAAACAGGCGCGACAGATCGATAATTTTTTCCCTTGTCGAAATAGTGGGTGAGGAGCAGGCCTACCGGGCGACTTTGGAATCGGTCCGGATAACTTTGGAATCTGCACTCAAATTACACGGGCTCGGGAGTCTATAGGACTGCGAATAGCGCGTATTCGCCTGGCTTTACAAGTCGGACCAGGCGCCGAGTTCCGAGCGGGCCAGTCCTTCAAGGTCAACCGCGGCCTCGGATGGAAATGACGAGGCTACTTGAATGGTTTGAAATGAGAGTGCAGGTATTTCCTGACGGCGGTTTTAGTTCTGTTGGGCACTGGTGGTGATAAGTCCAGGGTTTCTGCGGAAACTTCGGCGGCCTGAGCCTTGGAATTCCATGACTTCCTTGGGAGAAGTCAACTTTCCAGGCGTAGTCGCCGAGATGCAGCTGCCGGCACATTGCTATTCGAATAATTATTGCGTGTAAAGTTGTTTCCGAATCTAGATTTTTCAAGGTATGCATATAATTAAAGGTCGATTCAAATAAATTTGCCTATTAGCATTTAGCAGTAATTGAGACATCATCAAGAGCGGTTTAGGGACGGGCCCTACGATACCGCGGCAACCAGTACTTCGTTACCAGGTGCCAAAGCCCGATCGATGAGGAGAGTTGGATGGCGTTTGTTCAATCCTTGAAGTGCCGTGAGTGTCACAAGACATATCCGATTGAGGCGCTTCACGTTTGTGAGTACTGTTTTGGGCCACTGGAAGTCGCATATGATTATGAGGCGATCACCGCCGCGGTCTCCCGTGAGAAAATTGCCAGCGGGCCGCCAACCATATGGCGTTATGCCGATCTTCTTCCAGTAGACGGAACTGATTACGTTTCGTTGGGGGTTGGCTTCACGCCGTTGGTCAAGGCGCGGAGCTTAGGCGAGGAGTTAGGTCTGCCGAATTTGTGGTTGAAGAATGACACTGTCAACCCAACCGGCTCATTTAAGGACAGGGTGGTCTCTGTTGCGCTTTCCAAGGCACGGGAGTTGGGCCTGAAAGTAGCTGCCTGTGCTTCAACCGGCAACCTTGCGAATTCGGTTGCCGCGCATGCTGCCTGGGCGGGAATGGAGTCCTATGTCTTTATCCCGGCGAATCTTGAAAAGGCAAAGATAATCAACACATCCATATTCGGTGGAAATGTCATAGCCATTGACGGAAACTACGATGATGTGAACAGACTGTGCGCAGAACTGGCTTCGGAGGAGCCTACATGGGCATTCGTAAATGTCAACATCAGAGCCTATTACGCAGAAGGGTCCAAGACTTTGGCGTACGAAGTGGCGGAACAGCTTGGCTGGAAAGCCCCGGATCACGTCGTGGTGCCCGTGGGATCAGGTAGCCAGCTTACCAAGATTCACAAGGGGTTTAAGGAACTTTATCAGGTAGGGCTTCTGGATGAAGAGCCTCACGTTAGGATCTCCGGGGCCCAGGCAACTGGATGTTCTCCGGTTGCAAGCGCGTTCGCATCAGGACATGATTACATTCGACCTGTCAAGCCGAATACAATTGCCAAGTCACTGGCCATTGGAAACCCGGCAGATGGTTTTTATGCTCTCGACGTGGTGAGAAAGACCGGTGGCAGTTTTGGTTCGGTCACCGACGAGGAAATCATTGGCGGAATGGGTTTGTTAGCTCGCACAGAAGGTATCTTTGCAGAAACTGCAGGTGGAGTAACGGTCGCATCTCTTGCCAAACTTGCCAGAGAGGGTGTTGTCCGACCAGAGGAGATAGTCGTGGCTTACATAACAGGTAATGGACTCAAGACTGTCGAAGCTTTGGAGGACTCACAGGGTCCGACGTTTGTAATTCAGCCAACCCTGGAAGCATTTGCCCAGGTTTACGAGTCTATAAGGAGTAATTAATGAGTGCTACGGTCCGGGTGCCCACCCAGCTACGGTCACTAACCGGGGGTTTGGCGGAGCTTGAAATAGATGGTTCGACCGTAGGCGAGATACTTGGCAACATAGATTCTGCGTATCCAGGCTTGGGTGAGAGAATTTTTGACGAGAATGGATCCCTCAGAAGATTTGTCAATGTGTTCTTGGCTGATGAGGATGTGAGGTTTCTAAGTGGCATGGAAACCGCTGTGAACAATAATCAGGTATTATCAATCGTGCCGGCAGTGGCTGGCGGGGCCTTCTAATACGGCGGTAATTCATCCAGGTCAGGTATGTTTTCTTAAATTGATTTAGAAAATTTCTAAAAATGTGCTGGCCATCACCAAATATTCATCTATCGTGATTTTCTATTAGCACTCTAGTATTGAGAGTGCTAAAAGGGAACCCAACGGAGGGAACCAACCTATGGCTAAGTTGATTACATTTGATGAGCAGGCTCGCAGAGCACTTGAGAGCGGCATGAACCAACTTGCCGACGCAGTTCGAGTGACTTTGGGCCCAAAGGGTCGTAACGTCGTTATTGATAAGAAGTGGGGAGCTCCCACGATCACTAATGATGGAGTTTCGATCGCCAAGGAGATCGATCTCGAAGATCCGTTTGAAAGAATTGGTGCAGAGTTAGTCAAAGAGGTTGCCAAGAAAACAGACGATGTGGCTGGTGATGGCACGACTACGGCTACCGTACTCGCGTGGGCCATGGTGCACGAAGGTCTCCGAAACGTAGCCGCTGGAGCGAACCCGATGTCGCTGAAGAAGGGCATCGAGGATGCGGTTGTTGCCGCAGTAAATTCGCTCAAGTTGATCGCGAAGGAGACTGAATCCAAGGATCAGATCGCGCAGGTCGCATCCATTTCTGCTGCTGATTCCGAAATTGGCGCAATGATCTCAGAGGCTATCGAGAAAGTTGGTAAGGACGGGGTTATTACCGTCGAAGAGTCCAACACGTTTGGGATGGAAATGGATCTGGTGGAAGGTATGCGCTTCGACAAGGGCTATATTTCTCCCTACTTTGTGAGTGATCCTGAGTCGATGACTGCCACCTTGGATGATCCTTATGTCTTGATCTACGGATCCAAGATTTCAAGTGTCAGGGATCTTCTGCCAATTCTTGAAAAGGTGATGCAAAGCGGCAAGCCGCTAGTGATCCTTGCCGAAGATGTGGAGGGAGAGGCTCTGGCTACACTTGTGGTGAACAAGATTCGAGGGACTTTCAAATCGGTTGCGGTCAAGGCTCCCGGTTTCGGCGAGCGTCGGAAGGCAATGCTTCAAGACATCGCGATTCTCACCGGTGGCCAGGTCATTACCGAAGAGGTGGGTTTGAAACTAGAGTCGATAACACTTGATCTGCTCGGAAAAGCCCGCAAGATTGAAGTTACGAAGGACGAGACCACCATCATCGAAGGCAGTGGTTCAGATGATGAAATCAAAGCCCGTGTCAACCAGATCAAGACTGAGATCGAGAACACCGACTCGGACTATGATCGCGAAAAGCTTCAGGAGCGTTTGGCCAAGCTATCAGGTGGAGTTGCCATCATCAAAGTTGGAGCGGCCACTGAGGTGGAGCTGAAGGAAAAGAAGCACCGTATTGAAGATGCAGTGTCCACCACCAAGGCTGCCATCGAAGAAGGTGTGGTCCCTGGCGGAGGCGTTGCACTTCTAAGGTCACAAGCGGCAATCCTTGCCGTGGCTGACAAGCTTGAAGGCGACGAAGCAACTGGTGCCAAGATTGTAGCCAAGGCTGTTGAAGAGCCATTGAAGCAGATTGCGATCAATGCTGGGCTTGAAGGTGGAGTTGTAGTTGAGAAGGTAAAATCTCTCAAGAACCCATCCGAAGGTTTGAATGCAGCGACTGGAGTGTATGAGAATCTGGTCACGTCGGGCGTTATTGACGCGGTGAAAGTAACACGTTCAGCTCTTCAGAACGCGGCATCGATTGCTGCTCTGTTTTTGACAACTGAAGCTGTTGTTGTGGAGAAGCCAGCTGAGAAAGCGTCAGCCTCGCCTGGGGCTGGAATGGAAGACTACTAGTTCTGACAAATACAGTAAACACAAAGAGGGAGGCTTATGCCTCCCTCTTTGTGTTTGGAGAACTGCGGACCGGAAAAAGTTTTGAGTTGGTGTGAGGTCGATCCACGGTTAACGCGCACTTAATGGAAAGGAACAACATGATGCGCGGTGATGATATTATGGCGGCTATCGAACGGGCGCCAGGCCAAATTATCAACGGCGGGCATTTAGGGTCCCCGGCTTTATGACCGAACTGTAAAATTGCCGCAAGTTTTTGGCGATTGCCCACCAAACTTATTAGGCGGTTCCCACTTCGCTGCGATCGGAGACGGTATCAGCAGCTCAAACTGCTACCGTAGAGTTGCATTAGGATTGATTTGCCCAGTGAGGTTTTGCGGCTGAGGAGTGTTGGGATGAGCGTTAATGAAAGCCCAGACGAGGAAATTGTTCCAGGGATTCCCAAAGAGGGTTGGTCGGTGCTTCATCTTTTCTTTCATGTTGGGCCAGAGGTTGACAGCGATGGCGCTGCCAAGGCGCTGAAAACTTTGTCTGGCGATGGTTATCAGGTGGTGACCGCGACCCTTATTGGACACAAGGCTGACTTTGCAGTTATGGCTTTGGGCCCGGATTTGTCTAGGCTTCGTAGCTTGCAGAGTGAACTTGGGGCTTGTGGGCTTTCTCTTGTATACTCATATTTTTCCCTGACTGAGGTTTCAGAATACGCAAAGGGACTTTCCGAAGACAGACGAAATCCGAGACTTTATCCGGTTCTTCCCCCGTCAGGAAAACGGGTATTCTGTTTTTATCCCATGTCCAAGCGACGTGAAATTGGTGCCAACTGGTACATGCTTAGTTATGAGAAGCGCGAGCAGGAGATGGCTGGTCACGGCTCATCGGGACGCAAGTTTTCCGGTCGAATCGTTCAGTTGATTACCGGTTCAACTGGGTTGGACGGATTTGAATGGGGCGTAACTTTGTTCGGACAGCGTATCGATGACATCAAAGACGTCGTGTACACGCTTAGATTCGATGAAGTGTCAGCTGTCTACGCCGAATTCGGTCCGTTCTATGTGGGAATAATCGACGAGCCAGGACCGGCTCTAGCCGCCTGCACGGCTGGCAAGGGCTGAATGAGGATGGTCCGGTCGATCCTGGCGGTCCAAGAAAGAAATATATGAGCGAATCAGCATTGTATTTTCCAGAGGAAGCGCCATTGATGTCATATCGGGTGCCTTCTAGCGATTCAAGGTTCGTCGCGCTGGTTTCCTACTTACGCGACCTTGGTGATGTCACAGTTGCATTTTCGGGGGGAGTCGATTCGGCCTTTTTGGCTTATGTGGCTCGTATTTCGTTGGGTCGAGCGGCGGTGCAGTTAGTTACTGCGGTTTCCCCGTCGCTCGGGAGTGGCGAGCTGGAACATTGCCGAGATTTGGCACGGTTGTGGGATATCCCGTTTCAAACAGTGCAAACCGCTGAAATGGAAAATCCTAACTATATTGCCAACGGCTACGATCGGTGTTATTGGTGCAAGGTTGAGCTTATGGATGCGATCAGACCAATAATAAAAGCCACCGGTTCGAAGGTGGTGCTTGGTGTCAACTTGGATGATTTGGGCGATTTCAGACCAGGACAGAAGGCGGCGCGTGAAGCCGGAGCCAGGTTCCCGTTAGTCGATACCGGTTACACTAAGGAGATGATCAGGGAACATTCGCGGATGCTTGGCCTCTCGACCTGGGAACGGCCGCAGTCGGCATGTCTCTCGTCGCGTATCCCTTATGGGACATCAGTTTCTATCCCAGTCCTTTCGCAGATTGACCGTGCTGAAGCTTATCTAAAACAGCTTGGATTTGCGCAGGTGAGAGTAAGACACTATGACACTACTGCTAGGATCGAGTTCTTGCTTGAGGACTTCGATAAAGTTTTGGCAATGCGGTCGGAGATTATTTCAGCCGTCAGAAATGTGGGATACCGCTACGTTACGATGGATCTCGAAGGGTTTCGGTCTGGGAATTTAAATGCCAAGATTGTTCCATAGGTATCTGTCGTGGGTCCGGGATAACTAGTCTCTAAAGTGTTTTATTGCACTTCAACTTCGGAGGCATAATTTGGCAACTCAAAGAGTCAAGCTGATCTATCCAGATTCATTAATTACCAGGCCAGTTCTGTCTGAGGTAGCGATTCAATTTAAGGTGATGGCAAATATTCGCCGGGCTGCTGTAGATGATGACAACGGTTGGATCATCTGTGAGCTTGAAGGAGAAGCACAATCGATAGATGAAGCAATGGATTGGATGGCTGGTCTTGGGGTGGAGGTCGAAGGCCTGGGTGACGTAGTGGAGAGCTGACATGAATCAATCTCGGGACGGCGGCGGGTTTGGACCCTCAGTTGCAGTCACGCTGCGAAGGTTGGTTTATCAACTTTCGATGAACATGTCCTGGGGATTCCAGCCCGTGCCGGTAGCTAAAACGCTACATTCATGCAGTTGGAGTCGAAGCTGCGGTGCAGTACATACATCTTGAAGCAGCAGCGGGAATTGCGGACAGGCACTCGGGACATTCACGCATTGGACTTGGAGCTTCTGGTGTCGACACTCGGTCCATCATCTTTGACACAGGTGCCACTATTACGAAGTAAACGGCTGCCGCGATGATTACAAAAGCAATTAAGTTATTCAAGAAGTCGCCATAAGCAAATTTAGAAGAGTTGATGGAGAAATAAAGTTGTGAAAAGTTTGGTTGTTTGCCTAATGCTCCAATTATTGGTGTAACCAAGTCGGCAACTAACGCAGTAACGACTTTACCAAAGGCGGCGCCAATTACGAATGCGACCGCCAAATCAATTAGGTTTCCTCTAAGGAGAAACTTTTTGAATCCGCTCACATGACCTCCCAGCGACCCGGGTTATCTCATAGAGATTAACAAATTTCTTGAGGGGGATCTCAAATAGCCCGATTAAATCTCCAAATCGCGGAAGAAGTGCAACGTTTGGAAGAAAGTAGGTATCTGAGATTGTGTTTCTCTGGTTCAGTGCTTCGGGACGTGCCAACCGGCTTTGGAAACGCCATCTCGAGGCTCGAAGAATAGGCAATTGTCAGGACAGCCGAAAGGAAACGGTTCATTTGCGCCGAGACGGCATTTCTCCAACTTGTCACCAGATTTAATCGTCTGCATTATGTAGTGCTTGCAGTCTTGATTTACCGCCATAACGTTCGATCATAGAAAGTTCAAAACTGAAAACTGGTCTACTTAATCTGATTTTGTCATTTCTCCGACATTTGCTGTCATAAAGATTCTGAATTCTGGCTAGCTTCGAATGTGTGGATGTTGCTAAATCGGCGCTTATTCGTTGGAGTGAAGCCCTTGCTGGAGTGGCAAGCACTGGCCTGTCGTTTACGGAAAGCCTTTACGAAAAAGAGCGCTTTGAAGAGATACTGCATATTGCTGCCGAGATGAAGGCATACTCAAATGGACATTCCAATTTGGAGGAGCGCTATGTTGACGAAATATTTGAGATCTGGAAGCAGTCTGTTGGTAGGGGAATACCTGGTTATGTAACACCGAAAACCGCCATCGGTGCGATTGTCGGCAATAGCGCCAAGGAACTGCTTTTGGTACAAAGGGCGGACTCTGGAGTATGGCTCTATCCGACTGGCTGGGCAGATGTCGGATACAGTCCGTCGGAAATTGTAGCAAAGGAGGTTTTGGAGGAAACGGGAATAATCGCCAAGCCGATAAAGCTGCTTTCCGTTGTGGATGGGATGCAGATGGGCTTCACTTCAATTCCAATGTATTCCATGATCTTCTATTGCGAGCAGTTGGGGGGAGAGCTTAAGGCGCATCCGCTCGAATGTCTCGATGTCGGATGGTTCAGCGAGGAGTCACTTCCAAGTCCCCTCGCCGCCAGAGGTAGATGGGTACGCATGGCATTTTCAGCAATCAGTGGTAATCACTCCGATACCTATTTTGATCCGCCCAGAGATCCGTTATGGGAATCATTGCCGGAATAACCCTCATTACCGGCACTACTAATAGCTGGTGAACTCCGGATATCTCGCAAGTGTACTGGGCAATATGGCCGGATTTCATCAGCTATCTGATACCGTCTGACGAAGCCCCTCATGGTGTCCGTCTGACGGTATCGATTTGGTTAGGCGAGCCAGTCCCGGAAGCTAACGTGGTTACCGAGCTGTGAAGAACTCGTCCTTCAGCTTGTAGCGTTCAAGTTTTCCGAAGACATTTTTAGGTAGTGAACTGACGAAAACGATCTGTCGTGGTCTTTTGTAGCGGGCGAGTTTGGCGCTATTTTCTAGAGACCAGCTTTCAATATCCTGCTCAGTAAGTTCTGGATCATTGGATATTACCAGTGCAACGACTCTTTCTCCCCAGGTCGGGTCTGCTATGCCAGTGACTGCCGCATCCTCGATTGAAGGATGCGTTTTCAAAAACATTTCCACTTCTTGAGGGTAGACATTTTCACCACCGCTCAAAATAGTCGAGTCAACCCGGTCAATTATTTGGAGGTATCCTGCAGAGCCGATATCCACTACGTCTCGGGCAAACAGCCAGCCATCAGTGAATCGTGGGGCAAGGTCCGACATGTAATACCGTTGTACATTTTGCGGACCTTTGACTACCAGTTGTCCGCGCCCGGGTCTTGATACTTCCGAAATTGTTTCGCTGGCTTCATCGTTGAGCTCGATTACCTTTGCATCCCAGAAGTACGTGGGTTTGCCTATTGTGGTCCAGGCAGATTCGGGGTCATATCCGGAATGCATAGTTGTCACATTAGAACAGTTTTCGGTCATTCCAAAAGTGTTTAGGAGATGGCATCCAAGAGTTTGGTGTATTCGGTCGACCATTTCCTTTGCATATGGGGAACCTGCGGTGCGGATTAGGTTGAGAGATTCAAACGATCCTTGCGGAAGATTTCTTTTCTCAGCAGCCTTGAGAAGTTCGAGAATTTGAGTAGGAACGGCCATTAGTTCAGTGGCGTGGTGCTCAAGAGTAAGATCCAGCAGATGTTCAGCTTGATATTTTCCCGAGTCTATGAAAGTTGCACCAATGAAAAAATAAGCCATGAAGAAATTGGTCGCGCCCCCGTGTATGACCGGTGCGGCAGAAATTCCCCGGCTGCCCAGACCGAGTCCCATTTCGAGACAATATTGGATTGCGGATAAGAGCTGAGTTTGGTGGGTATAGGTGGCACCCTTCGGGTGGCCAGTGGTTCCGGAGGTATAGATGACCGACGAAAGGTCATTTTCGCTTGGACCGGCAATCTCTGGTTCTGTTGTTGGCATGAGGGAAACTTCGCCAAAGGAACGTAGTCCAACAGTGTGTGTCGAAGCTGATCCGCTGGTGAGGATTACGCTTGAGTCAATTCCGCTCACTGTCGGGAGGAAGCCCGGGCTTACTATGACAGCCTTGGCGTGTACGTGCGAAGCAAGGTAGGTGACCTCGTCCTTGTTGAGTCTAAAGTTCCAAAGATTTGCTATTGCTCCAAGGCGATGCACGGCCAAAAGACCCACGTACAGTTCAACGCAATTGAGCATAAGGAAACCAACGTTGTCGCCTGGCCCGACTCCTTGATGGAGGAGCCAGTTAGCCAATTGGTTGACTTGATTTTGATAGTCACCATAGGTCAAGGTTTCTTTGTCTGAAATTATGAAAGTCCTTTCGGGCCAACGATCGGCCCATTTCCTCATCACGTCAACAGTTGTGCCAAACATGGTTGCTACCTCCGCCTTTTATCTGAGGGGTTGTTGTGGAATCACTGGGACCAATAGGTGTGAATCGTAACGACCTCCGGTATGAATGACATGTTCTCCGCTATTGACCGTTTTAGCGTGGGCGATCGTATTCATGTCGTCCGGGTAGGTATAGATATCCCTGCCTTGAATGACAACTCTTAGGGTCTCCCCAGCTTCGAATAGCGTTCCTGAAGGCCAGATTTCAATTTCAACCGGAACTATCTCGCCAGGATGGAGCTTGAGTTCGTGCCTATGGGTATGTACCGGCTGGAAAGATGTGGAAAGGGCCTGGTCAAGTTCTCGGTGGGATACCCTTAGCCATCCCAGTGCTACCGGGCCATCTTCGTGATTACCCAAGTATTGGAACGGGACGATATCTCCGGTGCGGTCGATTTTCTGCAATGCGACAAATAAATCCATATCCTCGCCACCGTCGGTTTCTACCCACACTTTCAGATTCATGTGTCCTACTAATTCGGTTCGATTCTCCCACTTGTGATCAAATTGAATTGTGGCGTTAGTCTTAGCACCGACTTGTGCGTTATAGCGTCCGGCGGCCTCGGCAGATGGGGGTTCCCACACCAGGGCTTTATTTACGGCGTCAAGATAAAGTGCTTTGTATTCAGTTTGCGGTAGTGGCCATTCGGACTCTTTGCGAAAATTGCCGAGGTAGTAGCGCTCCCGAACTTCCAGAAGAACTTTCGGCCAGTATTGGACTTCACTCGGTATCCCTTTTAGAAACATGTCGAAGAATTGTTTTTGACGTTCAGCGTTCTGGTAGAAATTCTCCCACTTTTTTCTACCATGTATCATGAGCCACTTTTCCTTTGAAGCAATCTTTGTAAATCCTTCCAATGTCCCCCTCGCATGAAGGCCGTGGTCCGCCCAACTGGCAACCGCGAAACACGGTACTTCTATCTTTGAAAGGTCAGCATTCTTACTTTGCCAATAACCGTCGAATAGTGGGTGCTCATCCGCCATTTTGACCAGGTCTTCGACGCGGGAATTACTGAAGCTAACACTGGGATGCCACATGGATAAGAACGCAGTTTCTGGAATACCGCCATGAAATGCCAGTTCCCGGTAGAAATCACTGACGCCTTCCCACGGGTTTATCGCAGCCAGGTGTGGGGGATTCAGCGCAGCTACTTTCCATTGGCTCCACGCCAAATAAGAGACACCGTGCATTCCGATTTTCCCGTTGCTCCAGGGTTGAATGCCTGCCCACTCTATCAAGTCGTAACAGTCTTCCGCTTCTTGATTGCCAAGCAGCAGGAGGTCGCCTTCAGAACCCCAAGCACCTCGCGGGTCTGCATAAATTACTGCATATCCCAACGCACACCAATATTTAGGATCTGCAGCCTCGAAAATTGCCATTGCTGACAAATCCTGATCGCTAACGCCGCAGTGCGGGAAATAACTATATTTGATTCTTCCGTGTTTACCATATGGCGCCCAGGCGATTAGCACCGGGTAGGGGCCGCCGTTTTCTGGGCGAAACATATCTATGTAAATTGTGATTCCGTCTCGCATGGTTACCGCGACATCGAAATCACTTCGGATTCCATTAGCCGTTGTTGTTCTTGGATTAAAACCAGGGTACTTACCCTTTTCGAGCGAAAGTCCCCTGCGAAACTGAATTACCCCTGATTCGGAACCCACGAATCCCCCTGTTTTGCATATCTGTTGGATCTAGATATTTGCGTAGAACTACCATATTCTTCACTATTTCCGGGGATGATACAAACGGGCGGCCGGGGATTCAAGACGCATCTTTAGGCGGTTGAATTCCGGAGTTATTACGCTCAGGAAAGATTGTCCGGCAGCAGGGTAAAAAGTTGCAGAGCAGTCTCTGCGTCAGTCCCTTTTATGGTCTCTCAGGAAATTTTGGACTTCTTCAGTTAATGAGTCAATCGATCCCAATTCGATTTGTCGCTCAAAATTGGCATCCACAGTTTCATCTTCGCGTTCCTCTAAGTCACGAGTGGCTTCCAGCTGCGCAATGTAGGCTTTGGCCTCCGCGTCATTATCAATGATCGAAGAAATATGGCGGTCATATTCGCTAGTCGCAAGATCGAGCTCAACCATGTCAATTCTAAATGAAAGAAGCTCCATCAGCCTTTCTATCAATGCGCGTGCACCCTTGGGGGATGGAGTGTGGGTTATGTAGTGGGGAATATTCGCCCAAAGAGATGCACCTGGTATTCCTCCCTTCTCAAACCATGTGGTTAGCACCCCGATAATCCCGGTCATTCCCTGGTAGGAAGATGGAGTCAATCCTTGTTTGTCAACCAAATCAGGAGAGTTGGAGGTTGCCGCCACTCGAATAGGCCTGGTGTGAGGATAGTCGGCAAGCAGTGCCCCGAGGGATACGATCATTTCCACTTCGAAATCTTCTGCCAACTCAAATAACGTTGAGGCAAATCTCTTCCATCTGAGCTGTGGTTCAGGACCCTTTACGAATATCAAGTCCCTGTTTGAGAAATCGAGATGGGCAATGGAAATAGATGTCCTTGGCCACCTGATCTTTCGGTTCAATGAGTTTTCCAGTATTACTTGTGGTCTGATCGAAGTGAAATCGTAAAATTCTTCCGGATCAATCTCAGCTATTACTTTGGCATTCAACTTTCTTCTGAGAAAGTCAATTGCCAAAGTCGCTGCTTCAGCCGCATCATTCCATCCCGAAAAGGCAGTAATCAAAATGGGCCTGCGCAGCTCTGATGGTATTGAATCTAGCCAAACTAAATCATCCATCTATAAAGGATACCTCGTTTTCGAATAGTAAATAAATCTCTTGAAGGCGGCCTGGTGATTATTACGGATGCTACTTTTCCACTCGCGCATAACAAAGTTCCAAAATTAGATCTAGATTATTCAACTTGGTGGGTCGTATAGATCCGGCGGTAGGGGAGATTTTCTTAATTGATTGAGATAAGTAGAGTTGGCAGACCATCATTGGAGGTTCTTGAGGCGATTAATCGTTTGATTCCTCAGCTTTCCAGTTCAGCAAAGCCTTTGGATCTGGATGAGCTCAAGAGATTAACTGATGATGAATGCGTAAACTTGCTTGTTGCTTTAGAAACCGATACAAAAGAAATCATCGGAACCCTGACCTTGGTCGTATTTCCTATACCATCTGGTATTAGAGCCTGGATTGAGGACGTGATTGTAGATTCAAACTCAAGGAGTAAAGGGATCGGTAAGCTTCTCGTGAAAAGAGCTATCGAGATATCCCAGCTGAGTGGTGCAAAATCGGTGGATTTGACATCGAGGCCCTCTCGGGTAGAGGCTAACTCTCTGTATCTAAGCTTGGGATTTGTGCTTCGTGAAACGAACGTCTATCGATTTCAAGGGAATTAGGGACGCGTTTGGATGTAGGAGACAGAACTATTGTAAATTAGAAGCGAACTCAATTTACTTGTTGGCAGAAGTGCCTCTAAGATTCGAACTGTTTCTGTTGCAATAAAAGTGCAGCAGATTTGATAAGCATTCTGCAAGGAGCGCGAAATGCCCTTGTGGAACTGAGATTTAGCCGAGGAAGGCGGGATCGTGCCTGACAGCATCACGATAACGGATAATCGATCTGGCAAGTCCATCGATATTCCTATTGAGAATGGTGGGGTGTCTTCAACTGAGTGGTCAAAACTACTCCCTGGGATTTGGTTTCATGACCCTGGACTCACCACAACAGCAATGACTTCTAGTTCAATTACTTACCTTGATGGAGACGCAGGGATCCTGCGGTATCGAGGATACCCGATTGAACAGTTGGCGGAAGATTCCACCTATTTAGAGGTGGCCTATCTTTTGCTAAAGGGAGAACTACCCACTCCTCTGCAATACGACGCATGGGTTAGGGATGTAACCCATCACACATTCATTCACGAGAATGTTAGAAAAAGATTCCTTGAGGGCTTTCACTACGACGCTCACCCAATGGGGATGCTTGTGTCGGCCGTTGCCGCTCTCTCTACGTTCTATTCCGACGCGAAGCAGATTTTCGACCCGGAGATCAGGGAGAAGCAGATTGTCCGGTTGATAGCTAAAATGCCTACTCTGGCTGCTGCGGCTCACAGGTTCTCCGTTGGTATGCCTTTCGTATATCCAGACAATGAACTGTCGTTTCCGGCCAATTTCCTGTCCATGATGTGGAAGATCGCCGAGCCACATTTTGAAGCAGATCCAGTTTTGGTTCGTGCGATCGATATTCTCTTTATTCTTCATGCGGATCATGAGCAAAACTGCTCGACCACTGCCATGAGGACTGCAGGTTCGGCGCACTCGGATCCATATTCCGCAACTGCTGCGGCATGTGCTGCGCTGTATGGACCGCGTCACGGTGGTGCAAATGAGGCAGTCGTGAAAATGCTGACCGAGATCGGGTCGATAGATAACGTTGAGCCATTTATTAAGAGTGTTAAAGAAGGTAGGGGCGCCCACAGACTCCAGGGTTTCGGCCACAGGGTTTACAAGAATTACGATCCTAGGGCGAGGATAATCAAGAAGGTTGCTTATGACGTGTTCGATGTCACGGGCAAGAACCCGCTGCTAGATATCGCCTTGAAATTGGAGGACGTAGCACTGTCGGATGACTATTTTATTTCGAGGAAGCTCTATCCGAACGTCGACTTCTACTCCGGACTGATTTACCAGGCAATGGGCTTTCCGATTGAGATGTTCCCGGTTCTGTTCGCAATCCCAAGAGTTTCAGGATGGCTCACACATTATGTCGAGCTTCTGGAGCAGGACTCCAAGATTGTGCGTCCGCGCCAGATTTATACGGGCGAGGATGAGCGGAAGTATATGCCGATTGATCAACGCTAGGATGTAGAGAACTTTGGCTTGGCCGGGGCGCACCTATGGCCAAGCCAAAGTTACTTTTATGTGACAGCGCAGAACTCTCCCCACGCAGTGTGGCGAAAGACGATTCAGTGGATAGATGGAGTAGGCTGTCAGAAGTGTCTTTGCGAAATTTGGTACCCCAGCCAATTCTAAAACGACTTGATAATTCAGAAACTGCCCTGAAAGCCTTCAAATACACCGTGGCGTCAGCTGTTTCTGTTGTGATATCCCAAGTCGTCCTGTTTCTGGCTTTCGGGGTTTTCCACATCTGGTCTGCTACAACTTCGAATTTCGTCGCTGTCGCCGTTTCTGCGGTCCCCTCTTATTATATGAACAGAGCCTGGGCATGGGGCAAGACTGGGCGTTCCCATCTATTCAAGGAAATCGTTCCCTTTTGGGGTTTAGCCTTCTTAGGATTAATTTTGTCACTCTGGGCTGTTGGAGCTGCCGAACATTTCGCGCTGATACACCATTTCCCTCATCTTGAAGTTGCCGTCATAGTCAATGTTGCCTCAATCGGCGCTTTTGGAGTTCTATGGATTGGGAAATTCATAATTTTCAATAAGGTTATTTTTGCCAAGAAAGATGACTCTGAACTAGTCAGTTTGCTTGATTAGCGTCGGCGGTTTATCCTATCAGTTGCCCGGTAGCGGATCTAAATGTTTGGTGGGCGGTTAGGAGACCGGAGTTGAACTTCAAAGAGGCCGTGAATTTGATCAAACCACGATCGGAGACGAATTACCACAAGAGTCTTGATCGACAGGCAATATTGACCAAGCCTGCTGGAGCGTTGGGCGTTCTCGAGGATATCTCAAATAAGTACTCTTCCATCTCCGACCAGTTTCCACCGTCAGTTCCACAGTCACCTGTGGTTTGTGTTTTCGCATCTGATCACGGGGTGCTTGAAGAGGGCATTACCCCATGGCCTCAAGAAGTCACAATTCAAATGGTTGCAAACTTCCTCAATGGTGGTGCAGCCATCAACGCCATTGCCAAGCAGGTTGGCGCAAAGGTCTCGGTCATTGATATCGGCGTTGCAGGGGATACCTCCGGCTTGGTGGGCATTATCAATAAAAAGGTCCGACTAGGTACCGATAATCTTGCCAAGCGCCCTGCAATGTCTTTGCAAGAGGCTGAGCAGGCGATCCAGGCTGGTTTCGATGTAGCAACGTCGATGATCGATGCAGGTTCAGACCTATTGGTTATCGGTGATATGGGTATCGGTAATACAACTCCGTCTGCGGCGCTGATTTCGTGGTTTACCAAGTCAATGATTGAGGAGACTACAGGCCGGGGGACTGGGATCGACGATGATCGAATGGTCATCAAGATTGGATCCATCAGAGCCGCGCATAAGCGCTTATCCAACGAGGGGGTGTCTGGCCCGATTGAGATTCTTGGTTCTATCGGAGGGTTGGAAATCGCGGGTATGGTAGGACTTATCCTGGCCGGTTCCTATCGGCGAGTTCCAGTGGTGTTAGACGGTGTTATCGCCGATGCTGCCGCCGTGGTCAGCTATGAGATAAACAACACGGTAAGGGATTTTCTTTTTGCTGGTCATCTGTCTCAGGAACCAGGCGCGCAAAAGGCTCTGGACTATCTTAGTCTGAAGCCAATTTTGACTTTGGATCTGCGTTTGGGCGAGGGGACTGGAGGTTGCCTTAGCATTCCGGTGATCCAGTCTGCGGTCAGGACGCTTGTTGAGATGGCCACATTTGATTCCGCCGGAGTCAGCGGGGGCTAGACAGGTGCCTGGAGAGCCGATCTGCCGCAGAGGAGCCACTCGAGATACACGCAGGAATTCCGACGCCCAAGAGGGGCGCCCCTGCAAACTCAATGCCCTTAGGCGTGTTTTCTTTGATCCTTTGGATCAGCTGGGTATGAAATGGCTTGAACTGGGGAATGCGCTTGTGCCATCTGACAACCTCGCTTCTGATTGATCGAGATTGAGTCCCCAGGATTTGGTTCATCTCGGCTTCCAGATTTGTTATCAGAGCGTCATCGCTGAATTCCCATGCTCTGTTGTCTCCAAATCTTCCTGCCGATACTCGCAAAATCGTCTCGCCCGGGACTTTCCAGTTGGGCCATTTGTTGGTTGCGAATGTTATGGCAGTAGCAAGTGTTCGGTTGGGCCGCGGTACCAGCACTCCAGATCCCACCAGCGGTACGGGAAAGGCATCGTCCCGGTACGCAAGCAGGGTCATAATCGGCGATGCGTAGTCAATGGTTTGGAGAAGCTCGGATGTCTTTGGACTGACCGGCCTGATGAGTTGCGAAGCGACATAGGAGGGAGTTGCGCATATGACGCCCTCAACCTCAAATGCATGGTCGGTTGTGGTGATTTTATAGCCACCGCCAAATGGCACGATCTCTGATGACTCACAGCCGGTAATCAGCTTAACGCCTCTGCTTACCAGGTCATCGACCAACGCGTCAACAAGTTCGGACAATCCGTTGCCAAGCGAATAAAAGGCAGGGTTGCCCGACGGCGTGTAGTTGGCCATCTGGGCTTTAAGTCCTTGTGATACCGACCTCTTGTTTTGTGCGGCTTTGAGATATTGTGGTGCGCATTGGGCCAATGAGAGTTGGTAGACGCTACCAGCATGAATGCCACCAACAAGGGGATCAATGAGGTTTTCGGTAACCTCCTTGCCCCATCTCTTTTTGGAAAATGACCCG
>JABEUP010000207.1 GCA_013044365.1 Acidimicrobiaceae bacterium | reverse complement strand
TCGCATGAAAATCCTCGTTGGGGTATCATCGATCCGGGCTTTTACAACGCTTCTAGTTTAAGAAAGGCCGGCAGGTTTAAGAAGTTTCGCATGCGTGGTCTCTCGGGGAGCCAACAGTTTGTTGTGCCAGCCGGCGATTGGTCATGTTGGTATTCGAGTTCGTAGCTTCAGTTCGCGGTCCGACCTTTTGTGAAGAAGTACCCATCTTCTGTCTGTGAGAGACTTAAGTGACTGGTTTAAGCTCAAAGCCGAGTAACGACGCTTGCTTGCTGAGATATCTTATTTTTGACGCCTTACTTCTCTCCAAGAGGTAAGCCTCTCCCAAATCTTTGAAACAGACACCGTGTTTTATTACGTAGAAAATTGCTTTCAATATTCGATGCGCTACCGCAATTATTGCCTTCTTAGCTCCAATACGGGACTTCAGAGCGTAATACTTGGCTTTGTAGTAAGAGCCTCTTTTTTTTATAGCTGGCCAAGCGATCTCCACCATAATGGTTTTTAGATGATGATTCCTAACTCGACTCCTACCGCTAAATCTCTTGCCACCACTCTGATTGTTTCCAGGACAGATCCCACACCATGCGGCCAGAGCCGCTGCAGTTGGAAAAGCTTCCAGGGTTGGGCCTAGCTCAGCTAAAACAGAGTGGGCCGATACATCACTGACACCTGGGATTTCCTTAAGTCGGTCAATTAGTTCCTCGGATGTTTTGAGAACTTGTCTGATTCGTAATTCTAACTCCTCAATTTGGCCTTCCAGTTTTTCAATGGTGTCTAACAAAACAGTTAATAGCATCCTGTGGTGTTCTTCGAAAAAACCATTAACAGATCGATATAGTTCCCTGCCTTTTTCCCTTAAAGATCCTCTCAAACAATTCTCTACTTCGGAAAATGTTAGAAATGACTCTTTTGAAACGAGAAGTTTCATAAGGTTCCGGCCAGTTGATCCAAATAAATCTGCTAATGCTGAGTCGATCTTGATATTCGCCTCTTGAAACAGCTTGTGAACCCGACGCTTAAAGTGTCCAACAGTTTCCATGTAGTTCTTTCTCATTCGAGTCAAATCTCGCCACTGTCTCTGATATTTTGGCGGGATAAACGCTGCTTTGAGAAGACCATAGCGCAATAGACCCGCTAACCATCTGCTATCAGAAATGTCGGTCTTACGACCCGGAACATTTTTCATGTGTCGAGGATTTACCAAAATTACTTGTAAATAGCCCTCGAGAATATTGTGAATAGGGGTCCAGTACGGTCCAGTGCTTTCCATTGCAACAACCGAACACTCCTTTTCCAGGAGCCAATTTCTGAGCTTAATCAAATCATCTGTGAAGGTCTCAAACTCCATTACCTCAGACCTCTCACCTTCCCCTGCGTCAGAGGAAACGAGGCATGCCGCAATCATCTTCTTATGAACATCCAGTCCACAACAAATATGGTGAACTACTGACACAACACTGGTATTCTCTTTCTTTGAGGGCATGTTATTACTCCTTCCTTTATTTTGTGGTGACAAAATACGGAGTATACCCACGCCCTCCCCACAAAGGATAGGATTTTCATCGTTCGTTGTGGCCCTTAAACCATGGGAGTTGGTATAAGGCAGCCGGGAATGCTCCATTATCGATAGTGTTGGTGGGAGATCCCGCAGGGAAATACCCTGACACGGCTTTCTTTGATACTGATATGGGAGCTTCAGATATAGTCACGATTCGAAGATATACTCGTCGATGGGGCACTGAGATAACCAACCGAGAGACAAAAGGTCTGTTGGGAAGCGCCGATCCCCAATGCCGCATTGAAAAATCCGTTACCCGTACACCGCTGATGGCATATTGGAGCTATTCTCTCTTGGTGGTCTGGTTTGTGAGCCAGTTCCGAATGGGAAAGGATCTCTTGATCCCAAGGGCTCCTTGGTATTTAAGAAAGAAAAACATCACTTGCTCGGATATGTTGGCTGCCGCAAGAAGGAGCCATTTGACCCCAAGAGTTTCGCGCGATCACGGGAAACAGCAGAACTTAACGAAAACCATTCCTACTCGCTACACTAGCGAGATAGGCTTTTCGAAGATGGCAAAACTATAGTAAACTATTGACATTAGTATTTCGTGGCAATCGTTTCATTATAGCTCCATAATTTTTGTAATGTTTGGTTCATTCTCTGGTGATGTTCACAATTAATGTTCCAGCACTTGGGGAAGTTCCTACCGCAATTTGACTCACAATCAAATAAAAATGTTTTCTCTAAATCTGTTAACTTATTTTGCATATTGTCCTTGTTACCATTAAAGCATTTATAAGAGCCTCATAAACCACTTAGCATGAAGCTAAATTATCCATGAACCCACAGTGGGACAGTATCAATATTGTCCAACATTGCTTCAACATTCCTATGGATTAGATGGCTGCGGCTAACGTCCAATATGTCTGGTTATTCTTACTGGCGATTCCGTCGGAAGTCAGAAAAAAGGTGTCTTTATGGAATACCTCTCAAACAAGAGGGGGACCTTCACGACGAGGAACTGCTCAAGGCTGCCTGATTTATGACAGAAAGTCGCTGCACTCGGCTGACTATGATGATCATGGTAGACAGATATGGAACAAAATCCGATAAGGTGGCGTTCGCCATATTACTATGGGAGAGCGCTCCGGGCTACTTCTCCCGCTACTCTCCCATAGTCCCAAAAAAGCGGACAAATCTATTTTTTGTCAGTATTTTGCAAACCGGTTGCTACAGGAGCTACCAGGCATTTGTACATCTCAGGATTACGGTCCTCTAATATCGTTGAAACAGCATCAGGGAGGTATTCTAGACTCTTCAAGTTGAGACTTGCAGTAACGATCGCCTCCTTTTTCTCTGTAGCGGGTCCGGCAAACATCTGATAGCTCATGTAGCCGGGCTTGGGCCCAAATATACCGCTATATCCAAAGAAGGGATATCCACCAACCATCCCCACCATATTGGAACTGGCAACAAACATGGAGTTTTCGATGGCACGAGTTCCCAGGACAGTCATATAGAACTCTTTGAAGTCACTGCAGTCGGGGAACTCTGGGAAGGCAGTGGGTTTGAGGAATAAACGTGCCCCGCGTGCGGCATAGCATCTCGCTGTCTCGGGGAAGCAATAGGTAGAATAGCAGATACCAATTCCAATTGGTCCGTATGGGGTTTCAAACAGTTTGTACTCCTTCCCTTTTGCAGCCCATGGCTCCATAAACGCTATGGGGTGTACTTTGTGCTGAGCCCCCATGATTCCCCCGGGGCCAACGACGGCTGCAGCATTGTAGAAAGTGGTTCCCTGCTCCTCGATCATGCCAAAGATCACGAAGACGTTATGTTCCTTTGCCAACTTGGCTATTTCTTGTGTGGAAGGGCCTGGTATTGGCTCAGCGATCTTTGAAACATCGGCAGGCTTGGGTATTCCTACCAGGGCCAACTCCGGGAAAACAATGATGTTGGCTCCTTGCCGAGCGGCCTTAACCGTAAAATCTTTGATCTTAGCGAGGGTGACGGCCTTGTCGCCGGTTATGGGCGTGAAGTTCACGCAAGACACTGTAACCATTTCCTTGAAAGGCCATTTGTCCTTTCGTGCATCAGCAGAAGACCCCATACATGAGATCAAGATCGCTGTGGAAACAACATAAGCTATTATCCTATTCATAATATCCCTCCTAGCTGTCTGACGTGAATTGCGCCGAGTGATTGGCGCAACGGCTTGAGAAGTATCCATGGCAATTTTGGATAGCTTCTTTTCAAATTCCCGCCCAAGGATCAAAACAAAAGAGTAAGCATGAGCACATAGCCAAGCACTACAACCAAGAAGTTCATGAAAGCCTGAGTTCCATTTTACTGTCCCAACCTTGGCACGGAACGGTGCAATGCTCGCCAAAAATTTACCCAAGTAACGGCGAAATGATCACTGGTATGAACCTGTTTTTTCAAATGCGTGCGCAGCACGCAGAACCACATCGTCCTCGAAATGTCGACCGATAAGCATCATGCCCACTGGAAGTCCATCCGATTTGGCGCAAGGCACGTTCATAGCCGGGTGGTGTGTAAAATCAAAGGGACAGGTATTTTGGATCATTCCCAGCGCAGTGGTAAAATAGGTGGCAGTGTCGGGATTTTCCGGTAAAGGCATAGCCTTCATCGGAGTGGTGGGCATAATCAGGATGTCCACTTCACCCAATGCCTTGTCGTACGCTGACGTGAGCACCGGCACCAAGTTCTGGGCCTTTCCATAATAACGGCCATAGTATTTGTCCGCCATATATTGACCTAGGAGAATTACGAATTTGACTGTGTCAGGGTAGTTGTCCGCCATCGTTCGTCGCGCTCTCCCGTAATAATCCACTAGCCCCCCATTGTAATAGCCTTGCCAGTTAAGACCCATGCCTTCGTGCAATATCATCTGGGCCAAGGGTCCTTCAGTCCCGATGCAATTCCAGATGTGTATCCCGTCCTTATGCATTGGGATCGAAATTTCTTTAACTTTGCCACCAAGCTTGGAGAAAAATGAAGCTGCTTTTCTCACGTTTGAATCTACATCTTCCTGAGAAGCGCCTTTCCAACCAAAGCCTTCTTTTACCACCCCCAATTTCAGCCCCTTGACGTCACCTGTCAGCGACTGAGTATAAGGTTTGGTAACAACCGCTCCTTGGCGCGGATCGAGTGGATCCTTTCCCGCTATCACCTCAAGCAGGAGCGCGACGTTCTCGACGGTCTTGGCTATAGGACCCGTGTGATCAAGAGTTTGTTCTATAGGAAATATCCCCGTATAAGGCACAAGGCCATATGTCGGTTTCAGGCCGTATGCGCCAGACCATGAACTGGGGATGCGAATAGATCCTCCCTGATCGCAGCCTAAGGCCATATCGCAATCCCCATGCACAACAAGAGCAGCAGAGCCACTCGATGATCCACCAGCATTGTATTTTGGAT
>JABEUP010000206.1 GCA_013044365.1 Acidimicrobiaceae bacterium | reverse complement strand
GTCTTCTCCTTCGGAGATGCGACCTACTACGGTTCGATGGGTGGCAAGCCGCTGGCTGGGCCAATAGTCGGGACGGAAGGCTGATCGAACGCTGCAGCAATTTGTCCCGTTGCGCTTTGCGATTCCTTGTGCGACGGCAACTGTTAAAACGGCAGAGAAAAATACATCTCAAAACAAGTGCATGCAACATGAAGTCAGCCTGATCTAACTGTTCGGAAAAGAAGATGCAACCCTATGTTGACGAGGCGAGCATCTGCACCCAGATATCGGACTGGCCGGTTCAACCAATCAGTAGCCTCTTTATTTAGAAGTACTTGCATCCTTCCCGGCGGCGATTCAAAAAGACCATGATTGACTGCTCGCACCTACCTACTTACGAAGGTTCCAGCAACGACAACGTCTACCATGTCGGCGATTAGGAGACACTGTTTCGCTCAAGCAGGCATGTCGCCTATCCGGCCGGCCCGGATCAAGGCGACCAGTTGCTCAACCATGGCCCGCATGGCTTTCTTACGCATTCGATAGAATGTCGGGCGCGAGACAGCCATCCGCCGGGCTGCGATCTCCAGTTTGGGTGAACCTTCCAAATAACCCAATTCTACGGCGCGAAAAACCTGTTCGTCACCTGGTGCCGCTTCTCGTGCGCGCCTAAGTGCCTCGGCAACAAGACGGTGGACCGCCTCGGCCTTGTTCTCGTCTGGGACCCTGAGAAGTAGGCACGCCAGTTCGCAGAGGGAAGACGTTGCCAGCCATCTGGAGTCACCCCAGTGGTCGAGTGCCGCTCCCAGCTCGGTCTCGAGCGTACTCAAAGGTGGCACCCGCGGCAACGGACTCCCGGTTGCCAGGCGCTCAAGAAAGATCTCGGCCCCGATCAGCCTGAGGTCGAGTACGAACCCGGTAAGGCCGGGAATTGCGCCTGCCGGAGGGACGAACTCGAGCCGCTGGAACCCGATGGCCCCAAGCACAGACGAATAGACTGGGTCAGCCGTGCATGCGAGGAACATCCGGGGCTCAGCGAACAACCGAATGATCTCCCGGGAGAGTGCGCTCGTGGTCGCCTCCGCCAGTTCCGACTTCGTCACTACCGTGCCGAGGAACCAGGCATCGGTAGAGATGCAATCCCGGCGAAGTTCTTCGGCCGAACCTGACTCCAGCGCCCGCCGCGCGATCCGCGCGATTGCGCCTTCGTTCGGAAGCTGATCGAGTACGGCAGGCAGAATTGGCAAGGCGAGTCCGTAGCCAGTTGCCTCACCAGAGCGGTGCCAGGCCATCTGGATCCTGGCCTCGGGCAGGTTGAATAGCCTTTGCATCAGCCCGGAGTCGAGTTCCTCTGGTGTTGGACGCTCCCTTCGTTCGGGAAGTTCCTTCACGAACGAAGCCTGAATGGCGATGAGGCGTTCGTGGTCAGCGGGACCTGCGGGCTCAGTCCACAGCTCCGACGGATCGTCGGCGCTGAATATGCCGAGGTGAATGAGCGGGTCCTCGGAGAGATACGTTGCCTCCGTGAGAATCCAGGCCGCCTCCTCGCGGCTTACCGATCCCCGACCCAGACGTCGATAGTGTTCGAGTGCCAGACGGCGCAATTTTTGGAAATACTCGGGCTTGCGCCATCTGAGGTCATCGCGGATGACTCCTCGAACATCATCGTGCAGCATGAGTCCGTGTGGTCCGGGACGGACGATTGACAGAGCGCAAAGGTGGGTGAAGGCCTCTGAAATGTCCTTTCCGGGTGATATGGAAGCCAGGGTGGACTCGTCAAACTGGCGGAGTATGGCCGCCCCTTCAAGCAGCATTCTAAGCACGGGGTCGTTTACATCGCGGAGGAGGTCCTCCACAAGAGCTCGTACCGCCATATGCCACTCCGGAACGTTGGGGAGAAGGCGCATAACACCGCCCCGAAGAACAATGTCCGCGGCCACGGACAAGGACAGCGGATGCCCCTTGGCCACCGAGACAATATGCTCGATTTCCTTGGGCTCACTCAGCCCACGCCGGGTGAGAAGGCTTTTGGCGTCCACCATAGCCAGCCCGCCTACAGGGAGAACCCGCACAAGCTCGCGCCAGGGCCTCCACGGTGCCGTGACGTCGCCACGGCTGGCGATAACGACGGGTACGTCGCTCGCCAAGGAGGGAAAGAACTCCTGGAGCAGGAAGTGGGTGAGTGGTCGCAGATCCTCAAAGGCGTCAAGTATGAGTACGGAACGTGTGGCGGCAAGCATGTCGGTTGCCTCGTCCTTCGACCGGGCGCCGAGCGCGGCAGCCAGACCCTCCGGCGACGGGTCGACGACCCGCCCATCCACAAACATTGACGACCGCCCGGATGTCGCGAGTTCACGCACAAACGCCCGTAGCAAGGTGGACTTCCCGACTCCACCTGGTCCGGTCACAGAAAGGATCTTCGGGCCGTTCGCCGACTCAGCCAGCCAGGATGAGAAGGCTGCTATCTCTCCTTCACGCCCCACGAAGAGCTGACGGTCTCGCTGGGCGAGCGCTTGACCGATTGTCGCAGGTCGGTCTGCGGGGTGTTCTTGAAGTAGTTCAGAGATGTGGCACGGCACGTTTTCGAGTGCAGGCGGAGACACTGCCCCTCCGGTATCTAAGGAGTCCTGAGTCATTGATAGTAAGGGGCGCAGAACTCTCAGAGCCCCAGATCCCCAGTCCCCTTTCGATCCGTACCTGCCATTTCTCCGTCTTTGGCTTACCAAATGTTCTCATGACATGGTTACGCCATATTGGGATATAGACGAGTGCCGATGAGTTTACACATACTCTGGTCGTGAAACCAAGTTGAGTAACCAGCGAGATTAAGTTGACCCCATTAATGCGATAAAATGTGGACCATCAGAAAAATATCTCTAAAAAATCTGGCTGCAACCTGCTTTCTGACGGGATTGCCTTATAACTGTACCGGTATCATTTCCCTATAGCCCGTGAGCTGCTGTCATACCTTGAGAGATCGTAACTACCCGGGTCGGTCTGTCGTCGGATCAGAGGGTTGGATATTCGAGTCCCTGCCGGCGCACTTTATAAGTGTTACCGAAATTCAAGTCGACCGATAACAACTGATGGAAGAATTACCGCTCTGGTAAAGCCGATGAAAGATATTTAAGTGGCAGGTCTGATCTTTTCATAGGTTCAAAGCTGGACGAGATCGTCAATAACTACCTCAGCGAAACCAGAGAGTGCAAAGGAGAGACAAATGTGTTACTCACCGCTTGGAGGGTAACTTCGTCGGAACAGATCCTATGGTGTTTCATACCGGGAACCGAGGTCTCGGCCAAAAACAGAGGCCACCTGTCGTTCGAGCGGGGGGACAATCCAGGTTCAGGTTTTGCAACCCGCCCAAGTTTTACGCCCGCTTCCGCTGGCGGAAGTTGTGGTAGAAGTCCAGCCAGCCCCGATCATTTAGGTTGGCAAAAAACGTCAACCAGAGCTGGCCGTCCTGTGCCGGATACATATTCAGCCGCTCTGCTTACTGCGTCGCCTACCAGCGCGGGATCGAGTATCGGGCCCTCTGCCCACCAATTGAACGATCGAGCCAGCGTGGCACTTTCCCAGCGGTGGTGGAAGAATATTTGATAGGAAGTCTCTTTTTTATGAGTTGTAAAATAACTGCATATTGGGAGTTCATAATGCGGGTTATGGCCCAGCCGCATTGCTGCCTTTGGTAATCTCCTGGAGTTGCTCCAAGGCTTTCTGCAGGATGAGAATAAGTGGTCTCGGGCTGCATAGACATTCCAGAGACTCAGTTCAGGGAAGTTTATCGGCTCCATTGGTCACGGCTGTCGCAGTTCAGAGAGTTGGTAAGGTAAAACTCGGCCGTATCACAGGTTATTCCAAATTTAATGCCGAGCCAATTGGTTTAGCGTGGTCTATAGTTCGGCTCTCAAAATGTCAACATCCCGAGAAGCCTCGCAACTTCAGATTGGGCCTCATCACGAGTGGCGAAGCCGGTTTCCTCGCCGGGTTCAACGAGACTTGGAAAGGTTAGAGACGCTACAGCCAGATGCCAGGCGTCCATCGCACGAATGGTATGCTCGCGTACGAGATTCAAAGCGCTCCGCTCCACCTGTTCTTGGTCAGCAGCGACTAAAGTGACCAGTCCATCGACCGCCAAATCCATATCGAGAAGCGTCAGAAGATCCTTCTCGTTGCCCCGGCCAATTCGAGCAGCCCGAACAAGGGCACCTGAAACTTCAATTCGGGTCCAACCCCCAGTAATGAATCCGATCTCTGGATTATTAATGAGTTTTACTGCTTCGTCATGACCGGGTTCATCTCTGAGGTAGATGCGCGCTAATACAGAAGAGTCGAGATAGACAATCAAATCCGTTCACGGTCCTCGGCCAAGAACTGGTCAACGACCGGACCGGTGCCCTTTGTTGATTCAATAGTACGACGCCGCTGGGAAGCATCTACCAGAGTCGCTGTGGTCGGCCGCAGAATTCCCAAAGTTGCGGCCCGGGCTTGTAATCGGGCCTGCCGGTTGCCCTCATCGACGTCAATCGCTGCATAAAGGATCTCATTGGCTAAGACATTGACGCTCTTTCCGGTACGAGCGGCTCGTACTGCCAGGCGGCGGTGAATCTCGTCGGGAACCCGGAGGAGCAACTGTTTCACATCCATAATACTATCAGTATGTAAGATCGATATCACATGAGTATTGCGAATCTTTGTTACGCGTTTGAAGACATCTCCCGCATTGGTCGGCGCTTCGGGACTATAAAGGTTTTTCTGACATCGCGAAGGGGGAAACGGCGGCTGAAAGGCTATTTATCGCCTGAATCCCGACAATTGTCACCGAAGCAAGGATTGTCTGCCTGTCGCAGGACTGCAGAGGTATGCCACCTAATGGCCGAGACTAAATGATCAGATGAGAAAAGGTACCGAATTCCGCTTACGATACAGGCGAGCACCTGGCGAATTGAGAGCCAAAGGGTGCATGACCTCCGTGTACCAACGTCCACTACAGTAATAGCAGGCGCAAACCGGGCCGGAGCTGCCATGAAAAGATGCAGGGCGAATTTGGAATATAGCCGCATCGACAATGACATCGGGCCCTCGAGCCTTAGGCGGGAAGGCGCAAATGATCGTGGAATGGCAACTGAAACATTAGAGTCAGAGGGATTTTCCCACAGTCTTCAAAGTCCGGCATCGCTGACTCTGGTCTAAGGGCTGTCCAATTGCACCCTGTAAGTATCGGTGGTTTCCTAGGCGTCAGTTGGTCCATCGCATTCAAAACCATCAGTTAGCTTTGGCGCTCAGATATAGTGGATAATTACAGGGGAAAGTATTTATTTGAGAGAGCGTGGATATGAGCGATTTGAGGGAGCAAACCATCACCTGGAGAGAGCGGTTAACTGAAGCAAAGGTTGAGTCGATTGTCCACGTGGCTATGCAGGACGTAGACATTTCCAGGATTCACTTTGCATCGGTATTTTCCTTCATTGACAGGAACGAGGTCCAGCTATTTAAGTTGCTGGGAATTTCGCTGAGCAGACTAATGGCCACAGGTTTCGCTATGCCGGTGATCTCGGCTCACTGCGAATACAAAAAGCCGTTTGGCCTGGATGACATTGTCACCGTCACTTCATATGTTTCTGATATAGGAACCAGGAGCATCAAATTAAGGCACGTGACAACTGATCAGGATGGCGAGATATTGGCCGATGCCTATACCGTTCACGTCCCCATAAACGAAAATACCACCACGTCCATAACTCTTGACGAACTCTTTGAAGGAATGGGTTTGTAGGTTTGCACAAAGGCTGAAGGACGGCAATTATTGTTAGCCTGATGCTCTGAAAAGTGCAGAATCTGAAAAATCCGGAGTTGCACTAAGCAGACAAGGCCGTTAATCATACTTATCGGTTTTGATTACTGAAAGTAGAAGTATTTTTTCAGACCTCTTTGGCTGCTTGGGTAGTGAGTTCCTTCATCGTTATGTACTAGAAAGTACTTGATACGGCTTGACACTTTGCCGGACATTCTACGCCTCAATTGGCAATGTCTCCTGATTACCGGTTTTGGTTTCAGTCGAACCGACGTGCTTTAACAGCAGAAGAGCAAACAGCAGTGCCACTACATAGCAGATGACAAATAGCCGGAAGGTGATGTCGATACTGTGCGAAAGCGTGGCAGCTGACGAAGTACTAAGAACTTCCCCTATCCCAAGAAAAACTCGTGTGGCAGTTGCGTGGGGGAGACTGCTTTCCGCGCTAAGAAGAGCCAGCGTCAGCGAAAGCGTAAAACCGACATTTCTCAAGGTGTAAAACATTCCAGCGGCAGCCCCTGCCACTTGCTTTGGCGCCGATTGCATGGTCCCTTTGACTAAAGGCGGCCAGTAAAGCCCATTCCCTACCGATATAAGCGCCAGGGGTATGATCAGCAAGGCGTAGTTGAGGTGCGGTCCCAACAAACTCAATAACCAATCGGCGATTGCAAGTATCACCAGGCCGGCGACTATGGGTCTTGCAAATCCAATCCGGTCTGCCAAACGGCCTCCAATGGGCGCGGTGATCATTTGCGGAATCGAAAGGGGAACAAGAAGAAGACCGGTCGCCAAGGGAGTCCGGTGCAGGGCGCCTTGGAGGTAGAAAGTCAAAAGGAATGTAGTTGCAAAGAAGGCCAGGCTCGCGAAAATAGCCACTCCCTGGGTGGCGGCAAAGTGGCGATGCCGGAAGAGTTTGAGCATAAAAAGAGGATACTTGCGCCGGGATTCCCCAATGAAAAAGACCACCAAAGCTATAACTGCCAATGCGAAAAGGCCAAGTATCCGGCCGCTGGTCCACCCCCAGCCGATCCCTTGAGACAGCGCGATCAAAAGCGAGGCAAGAGCGACAGTAAAACTCGTTGCTCCTATCCAGTCCATTGGTTGGCGCTCAGTCGGGCGTGATTTGGTCGGCAGCACTTTTATCCCGACAACAGCCCCCGCTATTGCAAAAGGCACCGTTACCCAAAAGATCGAACGCCACCCAAAATCGGTTACCAGCACACCTCCTGCGACCGGGCCCACTACCGAGCCGAGAACCCAGGCGACGGAGTTGATACCTAGTGCGCGTCCTAATTCCTCAGGAGGAAAAGCTTCGGTAATGATTGGCGTGGCAACGCTGGCGAGGACGCCTCCGCCGACTCCCTGAAGAAGACGGAAACCCACCAGTGCTCCTCCTGTCGGAGCTAGAGCGCAGAGGGCGGAGCCGATTGCAAAGATGATATAACCGATGATGTAGATACGCTTGCGGCCAAACAGGTCCGACCAGCGTCCGACCGGCAACAGGAGGATGGTGCTTACCAGCAGGTAGCCGGTCAGAGTCCAAAGTCCGGTGTTGATACTTGCGTGTAGTCCTTGAAGAATACGCGGCAGTCCAACGACAACGATCGTCGCATCGACGTTTGCTATGAATGCCCCAAGAGTTGTAACTGCCAGGACTGTCCATTTTCTGTTGCTGTTCGTCTTAGCGGATGCGGACGTCTTTTCGCTCACCGGAGTCCGCTCCTAGACTTGGTTGGATGCAGTGAACCGTTGGCAGGTTGACTTTGGAGAATTGGGTCTGGAGGTATCAACGAGTTGAGTTTCCTTTTGCTGGATAGGTTCATACGACTTGGCGCAAAGGTATTTGAAGACCCGCATACGTTCTCTTATCCAACTCTATGGTAAGCAACTCCATTGTTCTCCTCCAATGCGTGAGCTGGTATGTTTTTATTGCCGCAAGGATATGCAACGAACCAGACTCGTCCCGAATATCCGAATTGGTGTCAACTTTTAATTCAAAAGGTATTTGCTGAATCGATAATAGCGTCTCGGGCCACAGGCCAACCTTTGGACTCCTCCCAGCTAGTCCCATACTCCAAGATTATTAACTCAATCGTTGGATCCCTCACTCTTTGCTCAAAATCACCGGGAATCTGTGCCTGATCCACAATCCAGGTAGAGCAGTAATTGGACTGATCCTGCCTAAAGAGAGTAACTGAATTAAATTCCTAACTCAACCGGCCAAGTTATAAGACTTTGATGTCTCCATCTCCATGGATCCAGTAGTCGTTGACAATTTTCAACGGTCTGTTAGTGTGACATGTCGTTACTCGTTTTTCCTTGGATACTCTTATAAGCATTTGTGAATCGAACCGGGGGGTCACAATGATTCGTAAAAGGACGGACTTCAGTCGGCGGGCTTTGAAATCGAGCTGGCTCACGTCCACGGGCTTGTTCTTGGCGATACTGTTGGCGGCATGCGGGTCTTCAACTTCCTCCGCCAGTGCTATCTCCGCAACCAGCACCTCGACATCTACCGCTGCACCAGTTTCTATCACCTTTGCAAAAGCCGTCAACACGGAGCCGTTCGCCACCATAGATGTTGCACAGCAGCTTGGGTATCTGAAAGCTGCTGGTCTCGACGTAAAGATTGAAACCGTTGCAGGAAGTAGCGTTGCCAACGCGGCACTGCAGAGCGGAAGCGTGCAGTTTGTTTTTGCCAGTTCTACCGCTTTGCTCTTGGCGGCGGCTAAGAAAATCCCGTTACTTGCCGTAGCCGGCATCAATAAAGGCGAAAGCATACAGTTGGTTGTGTCGAACGCCTGGATCAAGGCTCATAATCTATCGATCAGCCAACCACTGGCTGCTCGGATCAAAGGTCTCGAAGGCACAACGGATGCCACCCTCAGCACATCTGACAAGTCAATAATGGCTGACTTTGAAGCTCAGGCTGGCGTACCTGTCTCCGCCATTCACGAGGTGTCAATTTCAAGCGTGTCGGCCCAATTGGCTGCGATTCAACACAACTTGGCGCAAGAATTTTTGGCAAGCCCACCTAATAGCAGTATTGCCGTTGCCGGAGGATTCGGATCAGTATTAGCGAATTCTAAGGAGCTTCCTTATCTCTCTGATGAGACAGATGGGATATTGATTACTACGCCTAGCTACGCGAAATCACATCCAGCTGTAGTAAAGGCACTGGTAGGTGCTCTGCAAAAGGCGCTGACACAAATGTCGCAGAAAACTCCAGCTGCGATTTCGGCGTTGCAGACTCTTTACCCTAAACTCTCTGCAGCCGTCATTCAGTCGTCGTTAGACAGCATTGCTTTTACCCCAACGATGCAGCAAACCCAGGTTGGATGGAATGATGCCCTCAAATTTGCACAGAAGACTGGTCAAGTGAAACCCGGAGAACAGATAAATGTGACCGAAGGCAGTTTATGGACAAATCAGTACACCGGCTAATGCCACGGTTATTGCGTTTCGCATCATCCAAGCTGACCTTCTTGTGCGGAGGAGACAAAGTAAAGTTCCAGATAGATGATGAAATTCAGCCTTGTTCTGGTTTCTAAATACCTGGCTGTAGGTTGCCACTTCACTTCAAGTATTTAGGAAGGCCTATATGAAAGATCCAAGGGTGATTGAGAGCATTAACCGAGGTAAGCCTTAAGTTCAACAGGCGCCAAGTCCTCCAGATTAGTAAATTCGTAAATTCTTTTTTCTGTACCCATTAAGACTCTCAAGGAGGTAAATACGTGGCTTTTGTGACCTGGCGAGGTAGCGTGGGAATCATCAAACCAACCCGACGACTTGGAGGATTGGAATCATTTTGCAAGCTCCTTCCTGACGGAATCGGGGTTCTTCCGATGTATCTAAACGTTCGCGAAGGGACCACCAAAGAGTTTGAAAGAACTATCGACGACTATGAACCGCACGTAAAAGAACTTGCAGAGGCTGGGGTCGATCTGATTCATCCTGAAGGTGCTCCAATCTTCATGGTCCAAGGCATTGAAGGCGAAAAGCTGATTGTCGAACGCTGGGAAAAGGACTACGGAGTACCGGTTATGACGGCGCCAATGACACAGATCGAAGCAATGAGATCTTTGGGCATTCGCCGTATCGTTGGCATAAGTTATTTTGGCGGCGAAATTAACAAAATCTTCGGTCGTTACTTTGAAGACGGAGGTATTGAGGTTGCCGCCATGGAGGGAATGGACGTTCAATTCAATCGGGTTCAGCTGCTCTCATCCAGAGAAGTGTACGCGTTTACCAAGGAGGTATTTCTCAAATCGAGCGGAGCGGACGGTATTTACCTTCTTGGATCTGGTTGGAATATTTTAGATATCCTAGAGATGCTCGAGCAGGACTTGGGGGTTCCAGTGGTTCACGCAACAACTTCGCGAATTTGGGCCATCCAACACAAGCTTCATGTCCACGAAAAGATCCGAGGCTATGGGAAATTACTAGCTGAACTTCCGGCAGCTCTTTTTTCTTGAGTCGTGTCCTCGCCGTCTCAGATGAGTTCTGACGCCGACCAGTTGAGTATAATTTTTGGGTGAGATCTCCCAGGAAATCGATTGTGTTTTCAAATGGTTATACCTCGAAATTCATATTGTGGTCCTGTTATCTCTGGGAATTTGGGGAGATTAGAGTCTGTAGATCGGACGATCTTGGTTGGTAACTTGCTTGCTCTCTTCAAATCATTAGCTGCCTCAATGACTCGTCGTGGCTTTCAGGTCCATAACCGAAGACATGCATAAAGGGGGACCAGTACTAGGGAGACTTTTGTTTATGGCGGATTTGCTTACATTTCTGAACAATCCAAGCAGCTGTTGACCTGCTCGCATAGCAATGTTTACCCTTAGATCAGAATCACGAGTTGATATCTTAATCCAAGGTTGACTATTGAATTCAGATTTGGAACTTTTTATACTTCAGCGTGAAGGCGGATAGGGCTGTTGTGAAACGCGTTGTTGCATGGGTTTGTTCGAAATTGGATACGGTTCATTCAGTATCTACTAAGCCGAGCGTAAGCTATCGGACTAAGTGCGCATCTGGGAGACCAAATTAGTAAAACTAGGTTTTTTGGGAATTGGAGGCAGCCAGGATGCTGGATGACAGAGTTGGTTCAAACCCAGGAACGATTGTAATGTTCGCTTGAGTCCCTCGGATTTATCCGTGTGGTGGAGCCAAGAT
>JABEUP010000205.1 GCA_013044365.1 Acidimicrobiaceae bacterium | reverse complement strand
CAAGGCCACCAATCTACCGGGTTATCTTTGTGCTGAGCAAGGTAAGGACTTGACTGGTTAGCAAGATGATTCATCAGTAACCTTCTAATTCGAGCAAATGTGTTTTACTTGAGCCTAAAGTTTTAGTATGGAGATCAGTCTCAGGGGCAAAGTTGCGGTGATAACGGGGGGATCGAGCGGTATCGGGGAAGCGATCGCTGAGACCTTTGCGTTGTCGGGCGCAAACGTAGTCCTTGTGTCACGAAAAGCCGAAAAGGCACGGTTGGCGGCTGAGAAAATCAATCGTTTAGTTGGTCACAAAAAGGCAGTCTGGATTGCGGCTAATGTTTCAGACCCTGAGGGGCTTCAAAGTGTCGTCGATAGCTGCAAAAGCAACTTCGGATTTGTAAATATTCTCGTAAATGGAGCTGCAGCCAATCCCTATTTCGGTCAAACGGTAAATATCGAGCGCTCAGTTATGAGGAAAATTTTAGAAGTTAATCTTGAAGCAGTAGAAATGTGGATCTCGGAGTTTTGGTCTAACTTCTGGAGTCAGTCGCACGAGACAGCTAGCTGTATTAACATCGCGTCGATAGGTGGACTTACCGTCGAGTCGGGGATCGGGTTTTACAACGTATCCAAAGCAGGCATAATTCATTTGACCAAACAATTGGCGAATGAGCTGGCCCCACGGGTGAGAGTTAATTCCATCTCACCGGGACTAGTTAGAACTGAATTCGCCAGGGCACTTTGGGAAAACTGGGAGGATCAGCTTGCAAAGATTTTACCACTAGGGCGAATTGGCGAACCACGCGACATAACTGGAGCGGCACTGTTTTTGGCCAGCGAACTTTCTAGCTGGGTTACCGGAACCAATATTGTGGTCGACGGAGGTGCCCTTGTTAGGAGTGTGTCACTTGGCTGAACTGGTCTTTCAATATATTCTTTTGAATTTTGCCGAGACCGGTGGTGGGCATTTTATTGATTAGGTGCAGTCTCGTTGGTGCGCAGTAAGGAGGAAGTTCAGATTTCACAAGATCGCGTATCTCTGATAATTGTGGCGGATTAAGTAGGGGATTCGGAACTACCACCGCGGTAACTGCTTCACCCCACTTTGGGTCAGGCAAAGCAATGACAGCCACTTGCCGTACTTTGGGATGTGATTCAATTACCGACTCTATTGCGCCTGGGAATACCTTTTCTCCGCCGGTATTTATGATTTCGTCCATGCGCCCGAAAACTTGGAGCTTGCCAGCGTTGAAACTGCCGGCATCGTTGGTATGAAACCAACCGAGTTGGTCCTGTATCGGCGCGCCGGATCTGTAACTGGTGGCGATCATGGGGCCTTTCAAGAGGATTTCGTCATTTTCCGAGATTTTAATTTCAGCTCCGCGGAGAGGTGAACCGTCGTAAACCATTCCAGATCCGGTTTCTGTCAAGCCATAGGTGACGATGGCATTGTGAGGTATTTGCGGTGGAGGTTTCGATCCCCCCAATATAATCTTTCGAAAAATATAGGGATCTAACTGCGCTAACGCGGTAGGCACTAGCGAGGCGAGGGTGGCACCGTCTTTCGCTGCCATCTTGACTCTGTCCGCTTCGAATCCGTCGTGTATTTCAATGGGATTGCCAAGAAGCATTGCGCGAAGTATTACGGACAGCCCGCCGATGTGGCTGACTTGCAGACAACAGAGCCATTTATCCGATGATGTGACGCCGATATGGTCAGAGGTTGCCTGGGCCGATGCACTTATCTGGTTCATCGAAAACATCACAATTTTGGGGTTGCCAGTGGTGCCGGAGGTCGCCATGGCCAGGCACTGCCCGTCTTCAATAGGCATGGCATTTTTCAGTTTTGTCACAGATCCTGAAGAGTCCATAATCAGAGCTGGCTGCAGTGATTCTACGAGCCTCTGTTTAGCTTTTGCCGGGAGTCTTTGGTCGATCGGCGCGAATGCGTTTCCGCTGTCCCAAACTGACTGAATGACATCCACCAGTTGGTGTGATGCTGCCATGTCCAGTGCAATTAGGTCTCTCACAAAGGTTAGGCTAGCCAGTGATAAGGTTTATTTTCGCCGGAAACGCAGCGTCAAAGTCTAAATTTAGATAATTCTGTCTGGTTGGCAGGCAATGGACCTATCCATTATTGAATTATAAGTTTGAGTCGAAATGAGGTTGTAGGACGTATGGCTAAGACGGTTTGGAAATCAAACGGTGATTACCAAGATATTAAGTATGAGCTGAGCGGGGGAATTGCCAAGATAACGATAAATCGCCCAGAAGTCCGAAATGCATTTAGGCCGCAGACGCTTTTCGAACTCTCCGACGCTTTCAACACGGCTAGAGATGATCCGTCGGTTGGTGTGGTGATTCTCACAGGGGAGGGACCGAAGGCCTTTTGTTCCGGGGGAGACCAGAGAATCCGGGGAAATGACGGTTATATCGGCAACGATTCGATAGGCAAGGCGGGCATTGGTCGTCTAAATGTTCTTGATTTGCAGATCCAGATCAGACGACTGCCCAAACCGGTGGTTGCGATGGTGGCCGGTTTTGCGGTCGGCGGCGGCCATGTCCTTCATCTTGTATGCGACCTTACGATAGCGGCGGATAATGCAAGATTTGGCCAAACCGGACCCAGGGTCGGAAGTTTTGATGGCGGTTATGGGGCTGGCCTTCTAGCCCGAACCATTGGCGCAAAGAAAGCCAAGGAAATCTGGTTCCTGTGCCGCCAGTACGATGCTCAAGAAGCGCTGCAGATGGGACTGGTAAACACTGTCGTACCCTTGGATAAGTTGGAGGAGACTACAGTCGATTGGTGCGAACAGATGCTCAGCCTTTCTCCAATTGCATTACGAATGCTAAAGGCTTCCTTCAATGCTGCTGACGACGGATTGGCTGGAATCCAACAATTAGCAGGCGACGCCACCATGCTCTTTTATATGTCTGAGGAGGCTCAGGAAGGTCGAAATGCTTATAAAGAGAAGCGGAAGCCTGATTTCTCCCGGTTTCCGCGGAGACCGTAACCATTCTGCGGTCAAGTTCAATCCGTGAAAGGGATATCCGATGTCGTTTAGTATCTGGGTTGCCGGTGCTCGTCCTAGGACGCTGCCAGCGGCCGTGGTTCCGGTCGCGGTAGGTACCGGTGTGGCTATATCCGCAGGTCATTTTCGGTTACTTGAAGCACTTCTTGCGCTTGGTGTGGCGCTATCTCTTCAGGTCGCTTCGAACTTATCCAACGATTATTCGGACGGCATCCGCGGTACTGACGAGACGCGTTCTGGTCCTGTTCGGCTCGTTGCCTCTGGAGCGAAAAGCCCGGAGGTGGTTAAAAGGGCGGCATTCGGGTTCTTCCTTTTGGCGGGAATCCTCGGTCTAATTCTTGCCGCACTAACCACCTACTGGTTGATACTGGTTGGTGCAGCCGCAATTCTTGCTGGCTGGTTTTATACCGGCGGCCCGAAGCCTTATGGCTATTACGGGTACGGAGAACTGTTTGTCTTTATTTTCTTTGGGCTTGTTGCCGTCGTTGGGACCGCATTTGTGCAAATTGGCGAGGTAAACCTTAGTGAATTCCTTGTCGCGTTTCCAGTTGGGATATCCTCGGTTTGTTTGCTGGTGGTCAACAACCTTCGTGACATCCCGTCTGACTCGGGGGCGGGAAAGAAGACGCTTGCGGTTCGCATCGGCGACTGTGCGACCAGGCGGCTTTATATTACCTTGATTGTTGTCATGTTTGTATTTGTGGCGCTTTCGTGGTTTTATTTTCGCTTTGGCCCGCTCGGGCTACTCGCTATTCCATTTTCATTATCTCCGGTGAAAGCGATCCGCTCAGGCGCTAGAGGAAAAGAGTTGATACCTGCACTTTCTCTAACTGGCAGGATGCAGTTGGCTTTAGCGCTGTTCTTTTCGGTGGGAATAGCAATTTAGTTTGCTACGATTTTTTCCAGTTTCGACGAGAGGAATTGGCGAGACGTGGCGTCAGTGTTTGCAAAAATGCCGTATGAACCAGATTCTAGATTCCAGTACCGCGGTTTAATTTGGCTCTTCATTATTTTGGGTGTAGCTCTCCGGTTGTTCCTGCTGGCCAGGCCCGGACACCTGTTTGGTGTGACCGAATATGACGATGGGGTATATTTTGGAGCCGCACTTCGTCTTATCGGGGGGGTGCTTCCCTATAAAGACTTTGTCCTGGTTCAGCCACCCGGGATAGCAGTTCTTCTTTCGCCGGTTGCTTTGGCTGCAAAGGTAATCGGTACTGCAAATGGATTAGCTGTTGCCAGAATCCTCACCGTAATAGTTGATGGGTTCAATATAGCTTTGGTTGGAATGCTTGTAAGGCGGCGCGGAAGGCTTGCGGTGGTACTGTCTTGCGGATTTATGGCGATTTATCCGCAGGCAATTTTCTCATCGCAAACGGTGTTATTGGAACCATTTTTGAATCTGTTCTGTCTGCTCGGATTGTATTTCTGTCTTGATTCATGGGGGTTTCAGCGTTCGGGAACAACATTGTTTGCTGGAGGGCTGTTTCTAGGTATCGCTGGTTCGATAAAGGTTTGGGCAATAATCCCGGTTCTGGTAATTGTCATAGTTGTCCTGATAGAGACATTTGCGCAAAAAAGGTTCCGAACCATCCGGACATTGGTGTCCGGGATAGTTGTTGGATTCGCAATTATGGTTCTACCGTTTTTTTTGGCAGCGCCTAAGGCCTTTTTAAACCAGGTGATATTGGACCAGCTGTATCGAATACCCGGGCAGCGCGTTGGGTTCCAAACTCGAATGAGTGATATCGCGGGAGCTGATCCTTTTATTTGGCTATTTGGTCATGCCGCGATTGTTGTAGCAGCGCTTTCTTTCGTATTTCTGATTTTCTTCGCTGTTGCTGTAGCTAGAACTTGGTCAGCCGGTTCCATCTTCAGTATTTTTGTCATCGTTACCACATTCCTGGTGTTTGTCGCGTTACTTTGGCCAAATGACTTTTACTACCATTACGCAGATTTTCTGGCGCCTTATTTAGCATTAACTCTTGCCGTAGCGGTATCGGATGCGAGCACTCGTGGTCTGGGGCTAAATCAGGCCGACCTCTCCAGGCGAGCTTTTGCAACGGTTGCCGCATCGGTTTCGATTGTGACCATATTGAGTTTTGTATACGAATCACAAATACCGTCAGCTCCAGTGCCCGCAAAGGTGGCAGGCCAGCTAATTCCCAGAGGAGCCTGTGTGCTGACAGATCAGGCGTCACTGCTGATTTTGTCAAACCGGTTTTTCTCAACCGACCGTAATTGTCCGCAGATGCTCGATTCCTTTGGTTCGGCGCTCTATCTAAGCGGCGGAAAGACAATCGATGCGGGAGCAGCTCAGAATCTCAAGGTGGTTAAGTTCTGGATGTCCGCGTTGAGCCATGCTAGTTTTGTCTGGCTGTCCGATCAGAGTTCCAGAAGAGTTCCTACTACGGGATTGCCATGGTCTTACCTGATCAGTCATTTCAAGGTTATGCCGTCGCCCGGTGCGCATCTCGGCACCATATACGTGCGCGATAGTTAAAGGGATCCCACTATTACAGTTCAGGCGTTTGACATTGCCACAACGGCATCAATAAGTATCTGGGGCCTGTCAAATATCGCTGCGTGCCCCAATCCGTCTATGATCTTGAGGTTTAGGGAAAGCCCGGGGTGGTTTATCATGAAAGACTCCATCCGTTTGGCAATCTGCAAATATTTTGCGTCGGCCCCTCCAGAGATAACCGTGAAATTTCCCTGCAGCCTGTCTATATCGGGCCAGAGATTGGCTTGAACTCCGATGCTTGAGTTTACAAGCGAGGCAGCCAAGCACTCCGGCCGGTTACTGATCCTGGTTTGCAGGTCTTCGCTTGCCGCCTCTCTGGGTTGAAAGATTGCCAGTGAGGTCCAGCGGGATAGGAAATCATAGAAACCACACTCATCGTTAGTTAGCCCACTAAGCTGCTTGGCGATTTCCAGATCTGCTAGATATCTCTGCAGTTTCTCGGTCTCATCCTCGATTCCCGGATTGACGCCCGATAAAATTGCCCTCCATTTGTTCGTCGGGTGTTTTAGGCAGAGGGTGAGAAGATGGCGGGATCCGAGGGAGTAGCCGACCCAAATGCTGTCTTT
>JABEUP010000204.1 GCA_013044365.1 Acidimicrobiaceae bacterium | reverse complement strand
GTTAAAGTATCTAATTTTACGCAAAGGCAAGCACATCCCACAAATGTACTAATGAGGCAATTGTCAGGTAGTTTTGGTGGCGGCCGTAGAATAAAAGAGGATATTTGAACGGGCGATAAATACCCAATGTCCCAAGTGTCAACGAAACAGTTACGAGCGACCAGTTGGAGGATTTAGCTGGTCAAACTAAAGTGAGTGTGTATGTTAAAAAAACTCGATCTCCGCGCAAGTTCTGACGACTACCTCAGCTTACTTCCCAGGCCCAAGATAACTAAAGAACTCCCCGTCGATGCCGTACGGGGGATAATAGCTCGGGTGCGACATGGTGGCGACCAGGCTCTATTGGAGCTGACTGCTGAATTTGACAAAGTACGTATCGAGTCCGTGGTGGTGGGCAATGAGGACCTAGAGTTTGCATTTAATAGAATTTCCACGGATTTACGCAATGCCCTTGAGGTGGCGGCTAAAGCTATAACCGAATACCACCAACTTGAGTTGGCGCCCGACATAACCTACATCTCCAATGGATTGCGGGTTAGCCAGAAGACAGTTCCGGTGGATGTCGCCGGGTGTTACGTTCCGGGTGGGAAAGCCCGCTATCCTTCCTCTGTGTTGATGACGGCAATTCCAGCCAAAGTGGCTGGAGTAAAGACGGTAGTTTTATGCGTGCCCCCCGGCGTTAACGGGAAGGTGGACGATGCCACACTGGCGGCGGCATACATTGCCGGCGTGAACCATCTTTACTGCGTGGGCGGGGCTCAGGCTATCGCTGCAATGGCTTATGGCACCGAAAGCATCCCTAAAGTGGATGTAATTGTCGGGCCGGGTAATATTTATGTTTCGGTGGCGAAGCGTGAAGTTGCCCAGGACGTTGGGGTACCATCATCTTTTGCCGGACCGTCAGAAGTCGTCGTGATTGCTGATTCCACCACTCCCACGAACTGGGCGGCAGTGGATGTGGTGGTTCAGGCCGAACATGGACCAGACGGGTTGGCGTGGTTAATATCCTGGGATGAAGATGTGGTCGATGAGGTCATTGCAAATGTGGATGGCATTGTGAAGGCTTCTCCGCGAAGAGCCGAAATCGAGGCGACATTGTCAGAAGGCGGGTATGCGGTTCTTGTACGGGATAAGATCCAAGCCATAGAGGTGGCTAACGCGATTGCCCCGGAGCATCTGGAGATTCTTTGCGATTTTGCTGGCGAACTTTCAACGATGGTTAGAAATGCGGGAGCGGTTTTCCTCGGCCGATACTCGCCGGCAAGTCTTGGTGATTATGTGGCGGGGCCCAGCCATGTGTTGCCTACCTATGGATCAGCCCGCTTTGCGTCGGCCTTGAGAGTCGGAGATTTCGTAAAACATGTGCATTATGTGGAGGCGACACAGGAGGCGATCGACATCCTTGCTCCCCATGTTGGGGCAATTTCTAAAGCCGAGGGCTTAACCGCTCACGAAATGAGCGTGAATATTAGGAGATCGAATGCCCAGCGTGCGTAGGGATCTGGCTGTATTTGGTGGTTATCACTCGCCTCAGATCGATGTAGAGGTACGACTGAATACCAATGAGTCACCCGTTAACCCCTCTCCGGAATTCATTTTCGATCTGCAAGGTGCGATCGCTGATTTGTCATTGAACAGATATCCGGACCGGACTGCGGATCGTTTGCGAAACGCTCTTGCAGAATTTCACCAGGTGGATTCTGATGAGATCTTCATTGCCAATGGTTCAAATGAAGTTATTTCAACCCTGCTTTTAGCCTACGGTGGTCCCGGACGCAAGGCTATGACTTTTGAACCCACCTATGCGATGTACAGCCAGGTTGCAAAGGTGACCTCTACTGAACTTGTTGAAGTTGAAAGAAACACGGATTTTCAACTGGAGATGGCCGCGGTACTTGAGGCGAATTCTAAGCACCGTCCGGATATTGTCTTTTTCTGCTCTCCCAACAACCCGACGGGCCTGGATGAGGATCCAAAGATCATTTCCAAACTTGCTCAGGATACTAATCCAATGATTGTAATCGACGAGGCCTATGGGCAGTTTGCTTCATTTCGCGCCCTAGAGCTTGCAACAGCGCATTCCAATATTGTGGTATCCAAGACGTTTTCGAAAGTATGGTCCCTGGCGGGGCTGCGTTTGGGATATCTCATCGGCCCAAAGGAGATAATCAGCAATCTGTGGGCTGCCTGTCTTCCGTATCACCTAGATGCAATCAAACAGGCGGCGGGTGTGCTGGCTCTTAGCAGGCTTAATGATATGCAGCTCACACTTGATCTGATTTTGGCCGGTCGCGATCAAATCGAGGCAGGTTTCGACTCCTTGGACGTTTTTTACTGGAAATCATCGGCAAATTTCATACTTTTCCGCGCACCATCAGGCAAGGGTGATGAACTTTGGAAAAAGCTGGTAGACCGGTCTGTTCTGGTCAGAAACTGCTCCGGATGGCCTCGGCTGGCCGATTGTCTTAGAGTAACAGTGGGTACCGGAATAGAAAATGATAGATTTCTTTACGCATTGTCTGAGGCCCTAGTCGAGCTAAGGAGTTAGGTTGTCCCAAGGAAATAGAAGTGCTGTTTTAGAACGAGTCACCGCAGAAACCAAGATATACGTCACCTGGAATTTAGATGGATCGGGTGGTCAGTCGATTTCAACCGGTCTTCCTTTTTTTGATCACATGTTGGCTCAGTTATCCAAGCATTCACATTCGGATTTGACGGTGAAGGTTGAGGGTGATCTGTCTGTTGATGCTCACCACTCGGTCGAAGACACGGGAATTGTGCTTGGTCAGGCTTTCGCAAAGGCTATCGGCCAAAAAGTTGGTATAAGGCGGTTTGCATCACTTTCTCTGCCTTTGGACGAGGCGCTGGTGTCGGTTGCACTGGATCTTTCGGGCAGATCGTTCCTTGAGTTTCACGGTGAACTGGGTGACGGGAATCTTCTCGGTACGCCTGGATTCGATCCGCAGCTTGCTGAAGAGTTTTTTAGAGCGTTTGTAGCTGCCGCCGGGATCAGTGCACACATCGATGTCGTGCGAGGTAGGAACTTCCACCACATTGTCGAAGCTATTTTCAAGTGTTTTGCCAGAACTCTTAAGGATGCGATCACGGTAGAAGGTGATTCGGTTCCCTCAACAAAGGGAACTCTTTAATTTTCCGCTTTGCCGATTGGCTATCAAATCTGTCCCACCTGCGCCGCTGTGGAAGAGGATCACACTGGGGAAAGCAAGGCATGATGCCGTCTTTAGCGGGTTCGCCTCCAGCGGTAAGGTTGTTGCGCAGTCCTTGATACACAGGTGGTCGCGCCCGCTTTACCGGGATATTTGGCACTCTGTCGGGTAGACCTGGGCTGAGTTTATATCGTGTAAAGATCACCTTGTTTGAGTTCAATCCAGTTGTAAGGAATCTAGTTGATAGTCGTAGCTGATTACGGTATTGGGAATTTGGGCTCCGCATATAAGGCCTTGGTTAAAATTGGTGCCGACGCGAGAATGGCGGATAGTCCGGGCGGACTTTCGGATATCAACGGACTTATATTGCCCGGGGTTGGCTCTTTTGGCGCATGTATCGGGGCGTTACGGTCAAGCGGTCTTGATTTGATGGTTTTGGAGGCGGTCGAGGCAGGGATTCCCGTTCTCGGTATTTGTGTAGGTATGCAGATGCTGTATGAGGGTTCAGAGGAGTCTCCGGATGTCCCGGGTCTTGGACTTGTTGACGGGTGGGTTAGAAGGCTGTCCGGTGCGCCCAAGGTCCCGCACATGTCTTGGAACCAGGTCGAATACATAAACGGCGGGGGAGAGAGTTTGCTATTCAAGAATATTTCGGATAGGTCGTGGTTCTATTTCGTCCACTCTTTCGCTCCCGACGTCACAGATGATACCAGCGGCATATGTAACTATGGCAACGGATTCAGCGCTTCAGTTGCCAAGGGTAGGGTTTTGGGCACCCAGTTCCACCCTGAGAAATCCTCCACCACTGGACTGGCTTTGATTTCAAATTTTGTTGAGTCCTGTCATCGAAAGGTGGTTGACTGATTGGAATTCATTCCGGCAATTGATCTGATCAAAGGAGAGTGCGTAAGGTTGGTCCAGGGTGATTTTGGTCGCCAGATCAGCTACGGAGACCCATTAGAAACTGCGTTGGCATTTCAAACCCATGGTGCCCAGTGGCTGCATCTGGTAGATCTTGATGCTGCGAGATCGGTGGGTGGACCCAACAAGGACATTATTAAAAATATTTGTCATCGCGTGGAAATGAACGTTGAGGTCGGTGGGGGCATCCGTTCGGTCAGTGAGGCCAAGGATCTCTTTGATGCCGGGGTAAGCCGGGTAATAATTGGAACAATGGCGATCGAGAATCCTGATCTGGTGTCTCAAGTGGCCGATATTCGAGCCGACGGTGTGGTGGTGGGACTTGATTACCGCCATTTCGAAGGCCGGTATGAAGTTGCATTACGCGGATGGCTGGAAGGTTCAGGCAAGGATTTATTTGAGGTTTTGCCGTCTTTGGCCGAGCGCGGTGCTTGTGCAGTTGTTGCCACTGACATAGGACGTGACGGAATGCTCGGAGGTCCGGATTTGGATACTCTGGAGAAGCTGCTTGAGACGGGCGCCTCACATTCTATTGAGATAATTGCCTCGGGCGGGGTTTCCTGTCCTCAGGACCTCATCGACCTGAGGAGCTTGAAGTATCAAGGCAAAGGGCTTTTGGGAGTCATTTCAGGTCGTGCGATTCACGATGGCAGGCTTGACGTGGGGGAGGCCGTGTTACTTTGTCGAACGTGAGGATAATCCCCTGTCTCGACGTAGATAAGGGCCGGGTGGTAAAAGGAGTTAATTTTCTTTCACTTCGCGACGCGGGTGATCCGGTCGAATTAGCTCAGTTCTATGACCAGTCTGGTGCTGATGAACTGGTGTTTCTTGACATCACTGCCTCATCAGACGACAGAGGTATAATGGTCGATGTGGTATCTGCGACGGCGCAAAAGGTTTTCATACCCTTTACCGTTGGAGGGGGTATCCGATCGAACAACGATGCGAGGCTCATGCTGCGCGCCGGTGCTGACAAGGTTTCAATTAATTCCGCGGCTATAGCTAACCCCGGCCTGATAAGTGAACTCGCCTACGAGTTCGGATCCCAATGTGTCGTTCTCGCTATCGATGCCAAGTGGTCGGCAGATTTCGGGTATGAAGTATTTTCCCATGGAGGAAGGTATCCAACTGGTATTAATGTTATTGATTGGGCAAAGCGTGCAGAAACCCTGGGTGCAGGGGAGATCCTGTTGACATCAATGGACCGTGACGGGACCAAGGATGGCTTCGATATCACGCTCATACGAAACGTGGTTGACTCGGCATCGATTCCTGTAATTGCCAGTGGCGGGGTGGGTAAGATTTCTCACTTTGTCGAGGGCGCCGTCCTGGGACGGGCGGATGCTCTGCTGGCTGCGTCCGTATTTCACTTTGGTGAAATTACAGTAAAAGCAGTCAAGGATGAGTTGCTGCGCTCTGGTATTTCGGTTCGACCGTATGGTTGTTAGTAATGTCAATATTCTTCAAGTTAGGTAAATAAAGATGATTTCCTCCAATGATCACCTTCCAATAACAATGTTAACCGATCGTGTTTTGGTTGAGATTCCTTCAAATGACGGTGAACGGCACTCTAGGGCGGGGATATTGATTCCGGCTACCGCCCAGGTAGCAAAGCGTCTGGTCTGGGCTGAAGTAGTTGCCGTGGGCCCCAACGTGAGAACGATCCAGCCAGGAAATAAGGTTTTATTTTCGCCAGACGACCGCTATGAAGTTGAGGTTCAGGGCGACGATTATCTGATACTTCGTGAGAGAGACATTCACGCCGTGGCATCCGCGTCGAATGAGACCGAAACGGGACTGTACCTATGATCTCAAACTATATCAATCGGAGGGTATCCGCGGCAGATCTGATTTTGAAAGTGAATTTCACCTCGGATGGTTTGGTTCCGGCAGTTGTTCAGGAGATGGAGTCGGGTACCGTACTGATGATGGCCTGGATGAACAGAGAGTCACTCGCGCGGACTATTGAGTCCGGACGCACCTGGTTCTGGTCCCGGTCGCGGAAGGAGCTTTGGGCAAAGGGCGACACCTCCGGTGATATCCAGCTGGTTCATGATATTGCACTTGACTGTGACGGAGACACGGTACTTATTGAGGTGGAGCAGCAGGGTAAAGGCGCCTGCCACACTGGAAACTATACATGTTTTTATACGGGCGTTCTCCGGGAAGGTTAGGACTGGCAAATAGATGGCCGCGAGTAGTTTTGGTGATTTCGTAGCTGCTTACCGTTCCGGAAGTGGATATCAACTGATACCCGTCTACGAAGAATATCTTGCAGACACGCTGACCCCTGTTTCGGCATTTTTGGCGCTTGTCGGGTATGAGGGCGAAGGTTTTTTGCTCGAATCAGTCGAGAAGGGCGAGAGGTGGTCGAGGTTCTCCTTCGTGGGGCGCAATACCCTGGCTGAGATATCACTCAATTCCGGTAAGCTCGAAATCCGAAACGAGGTCGAATTACCATTACCGGTGGAGCCAAAAGGGTTTCTGACGACACTCGAATCTTTGCTCTCCAATCTGACCGCTGCCGAGCTTGGCGATCTGTCGCCACTACATGCCGGTTTCGTGGGTTACATGGGATATGACGTCATCCGGGAGATCGAGGATTTACCTCCAGCGCCTCCCGACGAATACGGTTTTCCCGATGCGATTATGCGTCTGATTGGCGATATCGCAGTATTCGATCATTGGAAGCAAAAAATAATTCTAATTTCGAATCTTCTCGTGGGACCGGATACCTCCGAAGATGAACTCAGAGCCAAGCATAGCATGGGAGTTGCCCGTGTCCGGGCCATGTCTCAGGAGCTGAGCACGTCATCGCCGGGGACGCTGAATCTCTCCATTGATAACCGGGTAGGTGCTGTCGAAGCAGATTGTTCGCTGTCCTCTTTGGATTTTATCACTGCAGTGAAAGTGGCACAGGAATACATTGCGGCGGGAGATATATTCCAGGTGGTTTTATCGAAGAGGTTCTCGTTCAACTTAGGAGCGCATCCGGTAGATTTTTACCGGGTGCTCCGTCAATTGAATCCATCGCCCTATATGTATTTGCTGAGGTTTGGTTCGATTACAGTTGCGGGTTCTTCACCGGAGCCGATGGTAAAGGTGGTGGGCGGTCGAGTAATTTCCAGACCCATCGCTGGCACGAGGCCCAGAGGTGGATCTGATCTCGAGGACCAGGCTCTTGCTGCCGAACTTTTAGAGCACCCCAAAGAGGTGGCAGAGCATATCATGCTGGTTGATCTGGCTAGAAATGATGTTGGAAGGGTGGCTGAGTACAATACTGAAGTGATGGATGAGCTCATGGTACTCGAGCGTTATTCCCATGTCATGCACATGACGTCACAGGTGTCGGCGCAAAAAAGAGCTGACCGGAGCGCTATCGATGTTCTCAGAGCCACCTTGCCCGCGGGAACGGTTTCCGGAGCGCCCAAAGTAAGGGCCATGGAAATTATCAATGAACTCGAGCCGGTAAAGCGTGGGCCATATGCCGGTTTGGTGGGCTATATAGATTTCTCCGGCAACCTCGATGCAGCGATAGCAATCCGCACTTTGTTCAGCGACTCCCAAGGCAGGGCATTCATACAGGCAGGGGCTGGAATTGTCGCTGACTCCGATCCGGACGGGGAGGATTTAGAATGTCTGAATAAGGCGCGGGCTCTGTTAATCGCGGTTTCGGCTGCGCGCCAGTTTGATTCTCCTGATTCCTGAATGGGTTATAGGTACTTTTTCACCAGTATTGGGCAGAACGTGAACGAAAAGATCGGCGGTGAGGCAATGGGCTCCGTGGTTTGGATCGAAGAGGCTGATGTGACCACCGCTGTCGGCGATCAGGCCGGGTGGTATCTGAACGGACAACTATCAGTGAATGTCGAATCGATGGATATTGGCCGGGCCTCTAGGGCACTTTTGCTCCAACCGGATGGGTCGCTTGTTGCCCCTATCGGACTACACAGGCTCGCTGAAAAAGAGTTCAGGCTGTTTTCTCCTCTAGGTACCGGAATCGAGGTTCAGAAAAGGCTGGAGCGGTTTCGTCTTCGTTCCCGGGTTAACTTTGACTGTACTTCCGGATGTGTGGTCCACCTCTCAGCGAAAGGTGCCAACGAAATCGCTGGTTTGTCGTTGCTCGCGGAGGATCGCCTGGAAGGCGTTGGATCCACCGCCGTCCACGATGTGGGGGAGCTGGCGGCATCAGAACTTTACTCAGCACTAGAGTTTGATGAAGTTAGAAATCTGCTTTCCGATCTCAACGTTCCGAGTCATTCCATGCTCTCGAGGATAATGGGGGGGCAGCCTGAATGGGGGTTTGAGATTACTGCTGGAATGAACCCGACGGAACTTGGGGAGAGCTATATCAGGAGTTCTGCGGATTTCCAAAAAGGTTGTTACACAGGCCAGGAGCTAATAGAAAGAGTAGATTCCAGGGGTTACAATACCCCAAAGCATTTATCAAATTTCGTGGTTAATTTTAGCGACAGCGATTCATCAAAGATTGAAGGGATGTTGTTCGAATCCGGCGGAAAGCCGGTATTTACTCTAACCTCGTACCAGTTTCATGACTCTGCTAACTGTGGAGTTGCACTCGGTTTTGTTCACAGGCTTGCCGGAGAATTTCTCCCGCGGTTACAGATTGGCGATTTCGAAATCCGATCTGTAAAGCTGGGTCATCTGCACAATACTATCAGGCATATTAATTTCTGAGAGATTGAGTTTCCAGCCTTAAATATTGTGAAAGCTAAGTGTTTTGCGCCAGGGCAAATAACATCATATTCACGATGGTGACTTATTTCGATAAAATAATCGCGGATCATCGCGAGTGGGCCAAGTCCGACGGTAGAAGTGTCGGCGAGTTATTGTCGATGGCCTTGGATAGCCAGCCCTGCCGGGGCTTTAGAGATGCTCTCACCGGAAGCGGAGTCTCAATTATTGCGGAGATTAAGAGAAGGTCTCCGTCGAAGGG
>JABEUP010000026.1 GCA_013044365.1 Acidimicrobiaceae bacterium | reverse complement strand
TATCCGAGCTTTATCAGAGCCAGATGAGAGAACCGCAAAAATGATACGCTCAACGGAACCTCATCGCATGACTGGCACAATCCCCCGATTTGTGCATGTCATATGCACGGCGCCTATTTTCCGCTTAAATAGCTGTAATCTCATTGTGATGTAGGAACCAAACCAAACCTTGTTGGTGGTTCAGGAGTTGTGTTTGAACTGAAAAATTGTTCTAAATCTGCACCGGTAATCCGACGAGAAAGCAACCAGGCCGGAACCATTACCCTCTGGTTTAATATTTTCGGCGTCCGGTGTTGTTTCAGCTATCGCCGCAGGTCTCCTGGAAGCGTGGAATAAGCCATAAGCACCAGCGAAAAGTGCGGCTACACCTCCGATCGCGATTGAATAACGTGCTCCGAAATGCTGGCCGATATATCCGACAATTGGGGCACCCACCGGGGTAGATCCCATAAATGCCACGGTGAAAAGCGCCATAACTCTTCCCCTCATCATTGGATCTGATTTTAACTGAAGTATTGAGTTGGCAATTGAGATAAAAACAATCGAGGCTGCGCCCATGGGCACCATAGCCACCATGGCCCAGATCGGACTGGGCGCAATCGCGGCAATGAGTATAAATAGCCCAAATCCAATTGATGTTATCGCAAATCGCTTAATACTTGTCTGGGGGAACGTTGCAGCCGACAGTCCTCCAATCACCGCACCCGCCCCCATAAACGACATGAAGGCAGCATATGTACCGGCACCCTGGTGAAATGTTGAGCTGGCAAATAGGGGGAACGACACCTGGAATTCGAAGGCCATCGTGCCCACCAACACCATCATCAGCAACGGTACCTTCAGGTGGTCCATTGACCAGACATATTTGAAACCATCTCTGAGCTGCCCTTTTGACCTTGACGCGCGCTGCGTCATATTCAACTCACCGACCCTCATAGCCAAAAGCGCAATGATTACCGCAATGAAAGAGCCGGCATTAGCGATGAACAGGAAGCCTATACCAAGCGAATATATGACTAGACCGGCAATTCCAGGTCCTATGACCCGGGCCGAGTTCATTACCACCGCGTTGAGACTTACGGCGTTGGCAACGTTTTTCTTTCTAACCATTTCACTCACAAAAGACTGACGGGCAGGATTGTCCAAGGCGTTGGTAACACCCAGCCAGATCGAAATTGAGTAGACCATCCACATCTGGATAGCCCCCAGCTCGGTCAAAGTTCCAAGCAACAGCGACGCCAGTGCAAGGGAAGATTGCGTGATTACGATGAGCTTGCGCTTGTTCGCCCTATCTGCTACAAGTCCGCCAAACGCACCGAGAATCAGCACCGGCAGGAATTGGGCAGCCAGCACAGCTCCCAGCGCAACTCCTGAGCCGGTTAGCTTAAGAACCAACCATGACAATCCGACCGTTTGCATCCATGTGCCGGAAACCGATACCAACTGTCCCGCCATATAAAGCCGGTAATTATGACTTTTCAGGGAATCGAAAGTTCCAAAGTTACCCCTTCGTCTTTTCATCAAATCTGCCTCAAAACGAACTTCCCAAAAATTCAGTCCACCAACACTTAAATCAATTCCCCCGGGACATTCTTCTATACTCACCGGCAAACTCTAAATACCGAAAAACCCTTAATCGTATATAACGGTCTAGAATTCCTGTTCGCCGACCTGAGCGGTAAGCGTCTAATCCGAATCAGAAAGTTTTTCAGTTCCTTTGTTAACCACGCTCCTCAGCGGCTTCTCCGGCAAAAAGAATCCAACAGCCAAAGTCACCACCGCAAAAGGAATAGCTGCTAGAAACATAATGTGAAGCGAATTCACAAATGCCTGGAGCAGCGCAGAGTGAATAGCTGGAGGGAGAGAATTAAGCACCTGGGGGGAACCAGAAATTGCGCCATTTGCAACTGATTTTGGTACCGCGACACCATGGGGCAAGAGTTTAGGCATGTTGTAGGCCAGTCTGTTTACCAGAATGCTCCCAAAGAAAGATGTTCCGACTGCTCCACCCATGGTTCGAAAAAACGAGATAGCAGAGGTGGCTGTACCCAAATCTTTATGTTCTACTCCATTCTGAGTTGCAAGAACGATAACCTGCATTGACAATCCAATTCCGAACCCTGTTACAAACATCATCGCTGCCTGAATTGTGTAAGTTGTGTCCACTTTGAGAGTGCTCATCAAGTACAGCCCGACCGTTACCACCACAGATCCAATAATCGGAAAGACTTTGTACTTCCCGCGCCTTGAAATCAAAATACCTGAACCAACCGATGCCAAAACTACTCCAACCGTAAGTGGGATCAGCATCAACCCGGATTTGATGGCACTTGCTCCTCTGACCACTTGCTGGTACTCAGGAAGGAAAATTATCGCTCCAAACATCAGAAACCCTGTTACGAATCCCAGAATGGAGGAGACGCTGAAAATCTGGTTTCGGAACAGACTCAAGGGCAGCACCGGATCTGGCGAATGAAACTCAACATAGATGAAGGCAGCGATCAGAAGAACCGAGATCACGGCCAAACCAAGAATGGTACTTGATGTCCATGCATAGGTGTTTCCACCCCAAACGGTAATCAGCAGAATACCCGTAACTGCGGCGGCAACAAGAGCCGACCCCAAAAAGTCAATGTAATGACGATTCTTATTGACGGGCAGCTTAAGAACCACGGATGTGACTACCAATGCAATGATTCCGATTGGAAGATTGACATAGAATATCCATCTCCAGGACAGGCTGTCTGTGAAAAATCCACCCGCCAAAGGCCCTAGCACCGATGCCGCAGCAAATACCGCACCGATAAGACCTTGATATTTTCCCCGGTCCCTGGCAGGTACAATGTCGCCAATTATTGCCATCACCATTGCGAACAGACCACCACCGCCAAGTCCTTGGATCGCCCTAAAAGCGATGAGCTCACCCATATTTTGGGACAATCCGGACAGTGCTGAACCAATTAGGAATAGCACGATCGCAATCTGGAAAAGAGCCTTTCTTCCAAATAGGTCAGATATCTTGCCATACAGTGGAGTTGCAGCAGTTGATGTAAGAAGGTACGCGGTTACAACCCAAGAAAGGTGATTCAATCCGCCTAGATCTCCCACAATTGTTGGAAGTGCTGTTGCCACGATTGTCTGATCCAATGCTGCCAGTAACATACCCAGCATTAGTGCGCTAAAGACGACCAGGATTTGGCGGTGAGTCAAAGGTTTGCCACCGTTGTTTGGTGCTAAGGTCCCACTTTTAGTCGGATCGGATGAGTAATTTGTTTGCGCCATACAAGTAATAACCTAACGATAGAAAAAAGATTCCCACTCAAAACCATTTGATTTATAAAAGTAATTCTACTCAAGTCCGGCCCCGGAAGTTCCGTCAATGTATGTCAGATCTATTCAAATCGACGCGACCATTACCCGGTTACCATACGTCCTTGAGTTTCAGCAATGAGTTGACACTTACTGCTTCAGGCAAACCTAGGTAGCAGAGGAGGCGAACAATTCTGTTGCCGTTGGTGAGCACTACGGCGGGCCTTCGATAGGCAGAGAGATCACGGGATATCTCTTAAATAACGGCACCACCAACCAAAGCCTCACTGATATTGCAGCTGCTAATTCAAGCCGACATGAGTTATCCGGCTCGCTCAGTGTCATTATGATTTTATGCCTTGAACTAACTTAGCTTCGATAAGATCCGACCAGTTTGATACGTGGAAAAGCCATCTCCGCTTTTACTATTTTCAGTCTAGACCTATCCTAAGCACCCAAATAGAAGTCTACCCCCGATCACACTTTCTTATTGTATCTAACTAAGCATTCGGACATTACCGTCACGATCCGGAGAACTCTCAACTCCACTACCCGCACTTCTGTAAACGGACAGGTCAGATTTGGCTAAATGCCGGTATAAATGAAGAAAATTTAGAGAGATTCCAGGAAACTCGGGTAAGGCAATTAGGGCATTGATGCTGAATGATCAAATCGAGATGGTCATTGCCAGCCTCCCCGAAAATCCACCCCGGAACCTGAATGTGGTCCAGTATTACCGGCATTCTGTCATGATATTGCGCCATCATCTCATTGGCACCAGCAGTAAGGATTGCGAAATTCCAAGTAATTAGGCAAGTTGATACCCCAACTGATTTTTCGTAGAGTCCTGCAACAGGAAGGATTCCATGCCAGTCCGATGAAAATATTATTGTGACTTTTTGGCTTCGATTTTCGACCACGGTATAACTGCCATTCGTAGAATCGCTGCGCCAGATGGAGATTTCCTGGTTCAATAGCCTTCGGAAGGTCGGTTCATCAAGTAGAGTCTCCGATCTTGCGTTGATCGGCTGGCGGTAGCAATCCTTGGTCCACTGGGGTGAGATTCCCGGAGGATTTCGGTCCATGGTCCTTGACATCCTCCCCCGCGAACCGAAGGAGATTTCTAGGCTGGCCATCAACTAGCCAGCTCCAGGGGTTTACCCTTCAGCGGGACGTTTTGCTTAGCCTGGTAGGGCTTTGCGTGCGGTGTCTCTCTGTGTGACACCAGTCCGGAATGCGGAACATTGCGTACTGTATTTATGTCGGTGTCAGCGCTATAACCACAGTTAGCACAGGCGAATACCGCTTGGCTCTTACGGTTTTTGGCTGTGATATTTCCACACTGTGGACAGGTTCTGCTCCGCCGGGT
>JABEUP010000203.1 GCA_013044365.1 Acidimicrobiaceae bacterium | reverse complement strand
GCGTCACCTTGGAATACGATAAATTTCCAGGGTCTAAGATGCCCATGGTCGGGTGCCGATGTTCCGGCTTTGATGATGGTCTCAAGTTGTTCCCGACTTGGTCCAGGTTCGCCAAGACGGCTGACCGAACGGCGGTTCAAAATAGCTGACAAAATCGGTGGTGGTGGTTGGTTCATCTGGCTAAGGTTTCCAGTCCTGTCCTAATTCGATAGTAGCGAAATTTACCAGCCTCGGTCGATCCATTCAGAGAGTTTGGGCGACTCCATTCCGATGGTGGTATGAACTCCATGTCCTGGAAGTACTATCGTTTGGCTTGGAAATTTAGAAAAAAGCCTGGTTTCGATTGAGTTTACAATCGCCGCGAAATCTCCACCCTCGAAATGCGTTGCCCCCGGTCCGCCCGGGAATAAGGTATCTCCGCTAAAAAGTATGTTGTGGCCCACAATTGAGAAGCATGTAGATCCCGGAGTGTGTCCGGGTGTTTTGATGGCTTTAATCGTGAGATTTCCAACCGTAAGCTCCGCTTCGTCGTCGATCAGGTAGTCGTAGCTTGGCAACATTGTTGCATCATCTATGGAAACTCCGACACTGTAGCCTGCATTTCGCAGTTGTTCAACAGCTCCTATATGATCCCAGTGTCCATGAGTTTCGACAATTGTATTGACCTTTAACTCATCGGCAATACCGAGTAGCAGTTGAGGTTCGTTGGCGGCGTCGATTAAAATTGATTCACCAACGTCGGAACATCTGATTACATAGACATTATTGTCTATCGGTCCCACAACTGTCTTATATATTTCGACGCCTTCCTCGGATATGAAAGGTTCCAGATGCAATATCCCCCTCCTGGACGTGCGCGGGAAGTGACCTTAGAGTACATTATTGTCAGATCCGTTTGTATCAGACTACTTTGCGGACAGATAGTTCTTGGTAGGTAGTTTCGAAAGTTTTAGTCGCTGGGAGAGTCGAAGTGAATTTCGCCTTTAATGAAGAACAGGAAGAATTCCGGCGTTCCATCCACCGATTCCTACAGGACCATTCAGCGATTTCCGAAGTCAGACGTTTGATGGACACTGATGAGGGATTCGATCCCAAGATCTGGAACCAAATGGCTACTCAGCTCGGTCTTACAGCAGTTACAATACCTGAGAAATTTGGAGGTCTTGGGTACGGACAGGTGGAACTCGGGATCGTTTTCGAAGAGATGGGGCGGACGTTGCTCTGTGCTCCTTATTTTTCCACGGTCGCTCTAGGGGTCAATCTCCTGCTGGAAACCGGCGATGAGGCGGTTTGTTCGGAATATCTTCCGCTTGTTGCTTCGGGCGAAGCCCGGTTGGCCGTAGGTGCTTACGAATCCGAGTCAGATTGGTCAGTCGATGATATTTACACCAGTGCTACCGGTGGTGCTGAAGCGGTTATCACTGGCTCCAAGTCATACGTGATTGACGGATTGACCGCGACGCACTTACTTGTTTTGGCCCGGAGCCCAGAGGGAATTAGTTTGTACATTGTCGACGGCTCCGACAAGTCGATTGAGAAGACATCACAATTGCCCCTAGACCTGACTCGAAAAATAGCCACTGTAACCTTTGACTCCACACCCGCCAAACTGATTGGGATTGCTGGTACAGGCTCCTCCTATTATGAGAAAATGCTGCCCAAGTCACTCGTTTCATTAGCGTCAGAACAGGTTGGCGGCGCACAGAGGGTATTGGAAATGGCCGTCGATTACGCAAAGACGAGGATCCAATTTGGACGGCCAATCGGATCTTTCCAGGCCATCAAGCACAAATGTGCTGACATGCTCGTGGAAGTAGAGTCTGCAAAATCCGCTGCGTATTATGGAGCCTGGGTGGTGGATAATGATCCAGCCGAATTACCGACTGTCTCATATCTTGCCAAAGCATTTTGTTCCGAGGCTTTTTTTTCAGTAGCGGCGGAAAACATTCAGATTCACGGAGGAATTGGTTTCACCTGGGAGCACGACGCGCACCTTTATTTCAAAAGAGCAAAATCTTCTGAAATTATGTTTGGCTCTCCTGCCTTTTTCAGAGAAAAGCTTGCCCAGAGAATCGGTCTTTAACCCCGTAAAGTTGCCCCAGCCTCGAAAATAGCAAGTTCAGGCAGTATCGCGGTTGTCAACTATTTGAGCCGCGAGAAGGAATCGAGTTGAAATTAGGAGAGGCTTGAATTGGAAATTGAGATTGATGGTAAACAAGGTGCTTTGCGCGGTTATCTTTCCCAAAGCGGTTCCAAGGTCAAACATGCCGGTCAGGGCTCCCAGATTTTGATTTTTAATTTTGGTATTCCGGTAGCAAAGCCGATCGCCGGAACTGATCTGTTTCATAAGGAGCTGGTGGAAAGGATTTCGAATCAATCTGGCTGGACTGTTCTCTCAATACTGTGTTCGGGAATCGATGGCTCGGCCGGGCGTTTTTCTCCTATGGGCTGGTGCAATGATGTGGTTTCGGCAGTTAAATACCTGATTGGTGAGGACGAAGCCAAGTCAGTACTTATTGCGGGTTATGATTTTGCTGCTTCAATATGTCTTTATGTCGCTTCCCGTTGCGATTTCGTAAGGGGGGTGGCAACCATTTCCCCAGTATTCGATCTGTCCGGATACTCTGCCAAACCGCAGTTATTGGCTTCCCGTGCCCAAGCGGTTGGAATTAAGATACCGTCGAAGGCTTCGGATATAGTCGCTTGGAGCCAACAACTGGATGATTTGGATCCGGCCAAATCCGCTGAACATTTTGGATCGAAGCAGTGGCTTGTTATACATGGCCGTGATGACGAAATAGTGACTGACGTTGATCTGAAAGAATTCTTGACCGTTTCGGGCGTAGCCGCAGAAGCCCACACGCTGACCGCAGGAGAGCATCAATTGATTAGCGATCCGAGAATGATGGCAATACTGTTGGGATGGATGGAGAGAAATAACTAGCCAGAAATAGCCTCGTCAATCGCAATCCTGAGCTGTTTTGCTGCGTTATACGGGTTAGGGGAGTCGGTCAGGTAGCGTACCACCACAAAATGGCGAATTCCGCGGGCGACAAGTTCTTTAATAATGGAAGGCTGAACCCCCCCGGTAACAAAGACGGGTCTTGGAGAAACCAAAGCTGCCTGTTCGGCGTAGCCAAGTCCCGTACCTTCTCTACCGGGCTTTGTAGGTGTGGCAACTATAGGACCCGCAGAAATATAATCCACCTCTTTGGACAGGCTGTTTTTTAGCTCGTTCGGATTGTGGGTCGAAAGTCCAACAATCACATCAGGAATAATTTTTCGTACGAGATCAACATCCACGTCATCCTGGCCCACGTGGACGCCAT